>JBGPQS010000085.1:0-5986 GCA_041489235.1 Thermodesulfovibrionia bacterium | reverse complement strand
GTGCTGAAAGACGCGCAGGCTAAAATTTCAAGCTAAGTTTTTTATGGCGCATTTCAAGATGTCGTCTGCATAGGGGAATCGTGGTATAATTATTAGATATTTTTATAAAAAATTGAGTAAAAGGGGTGTTTTTAGGTGAAACAAAACAGTCAAATGAATAAAGAATTACTTTCGGGTGATGAGGCAATTGGCAGGGGTGCAATCGAAGCAGGAATTTCCTTGGCGACGAGTTATCCGGGGACTCCCGCAACAGAAATTTTAGAATATATCGCTCATAATTTCACTGGTGATGCGGAATGGGCAGTAAATGAAAAAGTGGCTTTCGAAACAGCAATAGGCGCTTCCTATGCAGGAAAAAGAGCGATCTGCTCTATGAAGCATGTGGGATTGAATGTCGCAGCAGATCCCCTGATGACTGCTGCCTATCTTGGGATAAAGGGCGGGTTAGTCCTTGCAGTCGCAGATGACCCGGGAGCGTATTCTTCCCAGAATGAACAGGATTCCCGTTTTTATGCGAAATTTGCAAAAGTTCCATGCTTTGAACCGAGCAGTTCACAAGAAGCCAAGGATATGACTATCATGGCCTTCGATTTATCAGAGACGATGAGACTTCCTGTAATGCTGAGAACCGTGACAAGGATTTCTCATGCCTTCTCACCGGTAGAGATAGGTTCAGTGCGGAAGCAGAATTCTCTTTTATTGCAAAAGGATCCAGGAAATATGATTGCTGTTCCAAGCAATGTGTTGAGATGTCACAGGAATTTAATCGGAAAGCAGGAAAGGTTAATCAAATGGGGAGAAGATTCAGGATTGAACAAGCTTTTTAAGAATGGCCAGAAAAAAGGAATCATTACCTGTGGTATTGGGTACGCATATGCAAAAGAGTACGGGCCTGATTATGCCATCTTAAAGATTTCTTATTACCCTTTTCCAGAAACATTGATTGAGGAATTCGTAAAAGGATTAGAAGAAGTATGGGTTTTAGAAGAAGGAGAACCGTCAGTAGAAGACATCGCAAGGAAATATTTTTCCCGGGTGAAGGGTAAAATTTCAGGTGAAATTAAAAGGGTAGGAGAATTAGGTCCGGATGTTTTGGCAGAATATGTTCCTGGCTGGGGTATTCCTCAAAGCACTTTAAAACCTTCAAAACCATTGCCCTCCCGGCCACCTGTGTTGTGTCCTGGTTGTCCACACAGTAAGCTCTATGTTGCGCTCAAAACTGTTCAGCCCACATTTACTGCTGGAGATATAGGCTGCTACACATTGGGAGCTAATCCACCCTATGAAATAGTGGATACATGCCTCTGCATGGGAGCAGGCATCAGTAAGGCAGCTGGGATTTCCAAACAAGGAGTTAAAAGAGTGGCAGCAGTAATTGGTGATTCTACTTTTATTCACTCTGGAATTCCTGCTTTGATTAGCGCTGTTTATAACAAAGCAAATATCCTGGTGCTTATTCTGGATAATTCATCAGTAGCGATGACAGGGCATCAGCCAACGCCCTTAACCGGTGTAACTGCAAAAGGAGAAGAAGGAGGAAAAACCTTTCTTGAGGAACTCTGCAAGTCCTGTGGGGTGAATTCTGTTGAAGTGATTGACCCTTATGATGTTGAAAAAACAGAAGCAGTAATAAGAGAAAAGATTGACGCAGAAGGAGTAAACGTCGTTATTTCCCGCAGGCCCTGTGTGTTTGTAATCAAGCGGCGCGCTAAGTAGAACAATTACAGACTATATACTTCTTTGGATGAGAGAACGGTAACGCCAGCTTTTTTCAATGCCTTTTTACCTTTGCTGATGTTCTCTGTCCGTAATACCACAACTGCCTTTTTTCCGCTCTTCTCGACAAAGGCATATACATATTCGACATTGATATCAGCGTCAGTTAAAATTTTCAGTACTCCTGCTAATCCTCTTGGTTTGTCAGATACACAAACTGCGATCACATCGTTTTCCCTGACAGTGAAATTGCTTTTCGCAAGAACTTTTTTTGCCTTTTCAGGATCAGGGACAATTAAACGCAGAATTCCAAATTCTGACGTATCAGCGATTGAAAGTGCCCGAATGTTAATTTGCGCTTTTGACAGTACATCCAGCGCTTCCCATAACCTTCCTTTTTTATTCTCTAAAAATACAGATATCTGTTTTACTTCCATCTTTTACTCCTTTATAGTTGCCGTTTGTCAATAACCCGTTTTGCTTTTCCTTCACTGCGTGGAAGGGTTTTTGGTTCAACGAGTGTAACTTTTACCCTCAAGCCGATTGCGTTTTCAATATGTTTTTCAATCTTCTTCCTTACTTCCTCAAGGTGTCTGACTTCATCCGAGAATAACTTCTTTGATGTTTCGACCTGCACCTCTAATTCGTCAAGGTGATGTGGCCTGGTTACAATGATTTGATAATGGGGTTCTACTCCTTTAATCTCAAGAAGTGCTTTTTCAATCTGTGAAGGAAAGATGAGTACTCCCCGTATCTTTAACCTATCGTCTGTGCGACCGGTGATGCGATCCATTCTTACGAGTGTTCTTCCACATTTACATGGCTCTCTTCTTAATGCAGTGACATCTCTGGTCCGGAAACGGATCATTAGCGTACCTTCACGGGTTAACGTGGTAAGAACTAATTCTCCCTTTTCTCCTTCCGGCAGCGGTTCAAGCGTATCAGGAGAAACAACTTCAGGATAAAAATGGTCTTCAAATATATGGAGCCCGTTTTTTTCTTCACATTCCTGTGCGACACCGGGCCCGATTATTTCAGTCAGTCCATAGATGTTGAGTGCAACAAGGTGAAACCTTTTTTCGATTTCATCCCGCATCCTGTCTGTCCACATCTCTGCACCAAAGCAACCAGCCTTAAGTTTTAACTTTTTTATATCTATACCTACTTCATCGGCTGCCTCGGTTAAATATAATGCATAAGAAGGAGTGCAGGTGAGGATTGTGGAACCAAAGTCATGCATAATTTCGAGTTGTCTTTTTGTTTGTCCGGCAGATATTGGAATCACCGTTGCTCCAATCCTTTGCGCACCATAGTGCACACCCAATCCACCGGTAAATAAACCATACCCGTATCCATTTTGGATAATATCCTCTTTTGTTGCTCCAACCATTGTGAGGGCACGCGCCATCACTTCTCCCCAGATTTCTATGTCTTTCTTTGTGTATCCCGATACTGTTGGCTTTCCAGTTGTTCCAGATGAGGTGTGCACCTCAACTATTTCCTGGCGCGGAACCGCAAACAGGCCAAAAGGATACCCCTCTCTTAAATCAGTTTTTGTGGTGAAGGGGAGTTTTTTAATGTCCTTAAGACTCTTTATATCCCCGGGTTTGACTTTCATTTCATCAAAACGTTTTCTGTAATAGGGAACATTTTCATATGCCCGTTTGAGGATAACTTTTAATCTTTCACGTTGTAATTTTTCCCTTTCCCCAATCTGCATACATTCTGCTTCTCTATTCCAGATCATTTTTTTCTCCTTATAATAAGGTTTACTTTTTACCTTTTTTCTTAAATTCTGCTTCGCGATAAAATTTCAAATTTTCTTGCTGCAAGAGCTTTTTTGCTCTTTCGATATCTTCAACCTCTACTATTAAGAAAGCTCTTTTTCTGGATTCTAATATAAATACATAAGCGTTTTCTATATTTACTCTTTTTTTCGATAAGAGCTGGGCTACCTCATACAATCCTCCGGGTCTATCCACCATTTCAATAGCTAATACCTCATTGAGAGAAACAGTAAAACCCTTTTGCTTGAGTTTTTGATATGCCAGTTCACATTTATCAACAATGAACTTTATGACACCAAAACCGTTTGAGCTTGCAATATTTATTGCAAGTATGTTCACTCCCTCGTCTGCGAGAACCTTTGTTATTTTTTCAAGCCTGCCAGGCTTATTTTCAGAAAAGATGGAAATCTGCTTTAGTTTATCCATAAGGCACTCCTTTTATGGTGACTACGTATAGTCATTTGTTATTACAAAGTTCTTTTGTCAATGACTCTTGTTGCTTTCCCCTCACTCACAGGAAGTGTCCCTGGTTCTAAGAGTTCGACTTTTGGTTTCACGAGAATTTCAGACCTTAATTTTTCTGTGATCTCAGATTGCAGACTCATTAAATGCTCTATCCTGCCATCAAAGAGATCCCTTGATATCTCTACTCTCACAGTCATCTGGTCATAAGACTCAAGAATAATCTGGTAATTTTGAGCGACACCTTTAACGCCCATTAACACCTGCTCAATCTGTTGAGGGAAGATGTTCACCCCGCGCACGATAAACATATCGTCTGTTCTGCCTATTATGCGGGAAATTCTGCGATGAGTTCTTCCGCATTTACATTTACCCGGGATAATCATTGTGATGTCTCTTGTGCGGTAACGCAGAATAGGCATAGCTTCACGACATAACGTGGTGAGGATAAGTTCACCTTTTTCCCCTTCAGGAACTTCTTTTCCTGTTTCCGGATTGATTATCTCCATGATGAAATTGTCTTCCCAGAGGTGCATTCCATTCTTTTCCACACATTCAAAAGCAACTCCTGGACCATTCATTTCAGACAATCCGTAAGAGTTATACACGTCTATGCTAAAGAACCTTTCAATCTTTCTTCTTGTTCCTTCTGAATATGGTTCAGCACCTAAATAAGCCCTTCTGAGAAATAAATCTCTTTTTGGATCAAGTCCTTCTTTATTCATTACATCAGCAAGATAAAGAGCATAACTTGGGGTGAGATGGAGGGAAGTAGTCTTAAAATCCTGCATGAGTGCAATTTGTCTCTTCGTGTGTCCTGGTCCTGCAGGGATGACTAATACTCCCACTTTTTCCGCACCATAATGCATGATAAGTGCACCTGTAAATAAACCATAGGTCATCATATTCTGGAGCACATCATCTTTTTTTATTCCTGTCATGATAAGACAGCGAGCAATGAGTTCCGCTGCCTGGTCAATATCTTTTTTTGAGAAAAAGATTGCCTTTGGTTTCCCGGTAGTGCCGCTGGAAGTATGAAGACGCACAACCTGTTCTCGTTCAACCGCAAGCAGACCAAATGGATAGTTTTCACGTAAATTTTCTCTGGTGGTGAAAGGAAGTTTCTGTATATCTTTCAAAGAGGTAATATCTTTTGGTTTAATCTTTAATTCTGAAAATTTGTTCCTATAAAACGGGATATTTTTATAGGCTCGTTGGACGGTTTGTTTTAACCTTTTTAACTGTAATTCTTCTAAGGCCTTACGCCCGATTGTTTCGATTTCCTTTTGCCAGAACATTGTTACCCCTTTCCCTCTGTAATCTCTCTCCCTTTTTCAAATGCGGTAAGGTTTATCTCAATTGTCTTTAACGGCACAGATTCTTTTATTACCATTTCCCATGAAGACAGAGGAAAAGGGAGATACCGGGAAAGCATTCCTATTAAAATGATGTTTTCTCCCTTAGGATTGCCTAAGTTTTTTGCGATTTCTAATGCATTCACCTCATCTATGTGAAAACCCATGGCTTCCAATTGAGGTTTTACATCTTCCGGATACGGGACAGAATCTGGATTAATAGAGGAAGGCATTATCCTTCTCTGATTGAGTATTACTCTCCCGTTTGGTTTGAGATAATAGGCATATCGCAACCCTTCAAGCTCTTCCATTGCAACCAAGAAATCAGCTTTCCCTCTGTGTATTAAAGGGGAGTAAACTTCTTCACCGAAACGTACATGGCTTGTGACACTCCCTCCTCTTTGAGCCATGCCATGGAGTTCACTCTCTTTCACCATATATCCCGAGACGAAGGCACATTTGGCTAAGATTTTACTTGCCAGGATAATTCCCTGCCCTCCCACACCGGCAAAAAGTACGCTTGTAATTCCCATTCTTTACCTGCTTTAACTATTTCTTATGTATTTGTCACACCATTTAATTTATTGAAAACGAATATGTATGTCACTACTCAATTATTTCAGACCACGCATACATATAAAATTTCAGAAATTTTATCATGGATTC
>JBGPQS010000084.1:0-6005 GCA_041489235.1 Thermodesulfovibrionia bacterium | reverse complement strand
GAAGTCCTCTCCAGGACTATTGTAACGTCCTTCACTGTGCTTCTCACCTCTCTTGCCTTGTTCTTTTTTGGTGGGAAGGTAATTCATGATTTTGCACTTGCCATGATTATGGGAGTTATTATCGGCACCTATTCATCTATCTTTGTTGCAAGCCCCGTAGTGCTGATCTGGGGAGGCAAAAGGCCCTTTGCAAAGAAATAGTTACCAATTGCACATAAGGTAAAGGGAAGGGGGATTACCTTTGAGCGGTTTTGAATTCCGATTTATCGGAATTCACCTCGGACCCTGTGGAGTAGTGAAACTTATTTCACAGGGGAGAATGAGCGAAGAGGCAATCCCCCTTCCCTTTTTAAGGTAGTGATTATGAATAGACGCTGGTTTGTCAACAGGACCAATAAAGAATATATAAGCTATTTATCAAGAACCGCATCTGTCTCTCCTGTTCTTGCCCAGATACTCATTAACAGAGGTATAAAGACTTCTGAAGAGATAAACGATTTCCTTAATCCTGCCATCTCAAAATTATCTGACCCTTTTGATATACCAGGCATCAACGTTGCTGTTGAGAAAATTATGGATGCATCAAAGAGAGGGGAGAGAGTATTTGTTCATGGTGATTATGATGTGGATGGACTCTCAGCAACTGCCATAATCTTCAAGGCATTAACGATGCTTGGAATAGACTGCTCCTATTTCATACCTCACAGGATGGAGCATGGCTATGGTTTTAATCTGTCATCGCTTGAAGAGGCAAAACAGACAGGTGCAAAGCTGATAATAACTGTTGATTGTGGAATCACATCTTTCGAAACGGTATCTTTATCGAAGAAAGAAGGTATCGATGTCATTATCACTGACCATCATGAACCCATCATCAGTCATCAGTTGTCAGTTGTCAGTTGTCAGACTAACAACCAACAACTAATAACTAACAACTATTTGCTTCCTGATGCTTTAGCTATTGTCAATCCTAAAATCTCCAATCTCCAATCTCCAGTCTCTCATTTGTCTGGTGCAGGAGTTGCATTCAAAATTGTTCAGGCATTAGCTATGTCCGCCTCTGGCGGAAGCAATTCACCATTCTCAATTCATGATTTTTTAGACCTTGCTGCCCTCGGTACAATAGCTGATGTTGTTCCGATTACAGATGAAAATAGGGTTATTGTAAAAGAGGGATTAAAGTTGTTGGAGAATGGGACAGGGCCGGGACTCATGGCACTGAAGAGTGTTTCAGGCATTGAGAAAAGAGGGCTTAAAACAGGTCTGCTCTTATTTACAATAATTCCGAGAATAAATGCAGCTGGCAGGATATCTGACTCTCGCAGGGTTGTACAGTTGTTGATTACTGATTCTGAAGATGAAGCGATTGAGATTGCATCATGGCTGGATAAGCTTAATTCAGAAAGGCAGGAAATAGAAGAAGTGATTTATCAGGAGGCCTTGGTCAAACTTAATAAAAAGGGTATAAGCCCGGCTATTGTGCTTTCATCAGAAGGGTGGCATCGGGGAGTTATTGGCATTGTCGCATCAAAAATCGCAGAGTTTTTTTGCAGACCTACATTCATTGTTTCTACAGAGGGGGAAATAGCGAGGGGTTCAGCAAGAAGTATACCTTCCTTTGATATATATAAGGGTCTTACACACTGCAAAGAATTCCTTACAGACTTTGGCGGGCATAAACAGGCTGCAGGGTTTAAGCTGAAATCCGAGGATATTGTATCTTTTGAGGAAAAGATGAACAGGATTGTGAATGAATCACTTGATGATGAGGATTTTATACCCGCTCTCGAGATAGATGCAAGTGTAAACCTCTCTGATATAACCTTCAATTTTTTAAGAGAGCTTGATATGCTTGAACCCTTTGGGTTTGGCAACCCTGAGCCACGCTTAGGATCAAAGGGACTCGAGGTCCTTAATCCAAGAGTAGTTGGGAATAATCATCTAAAGATGAAACTCAAACAGAGATCCTGCTCCCTTGACACGATAGGATTTGATATGGCTGAGTTTATTGATAAACTTGAAGTATCAACCACGATAGATGCTGTGTTCACCCCATTTATAAACGAATGGGAAGGAGGCAGATACCTCCAGCTTAACCTGAAAGCATTCAGACCAAGCCCACGGTGAAACTTAAAATCCTAATATCGAAATCCTAAACAAATTCAGCCCTGAAGCAAGTTCAGGGCAAAGGTTCAAAATTCAAAACAAAACCTGACTTTCTATGATGGCATTTTGAATTTTTAGATTTTGGTCGTTTAATACTGTTTAGAATTTCGAATTTAGTATTTTTTCATTAAGACTGCCGACTATCAACTGAATAAAGTTGTATAATACGTTATGCCAGAAGAGCAGATAACCATTGATGACCTGATAAAAAAAGTTCTTTCATATAATCCTGATGCAGATGTTGACATACTGAAAAAAGCATATCATTTTTCAAGTGAAGCCCATTCAAGCCAAAAAAGAATAGGAGGCTCGCCTTATATAGGACACCCTATCGCAGTTGCATCTATCCTCGCTGATATGAGGATGGACATTGCAACTATCACCGCAGCCCTTTTGCATGACACAATTGAAGATACAGATAGAACAATTGGAGACATAAAAATACTTTTTGGTGAAGAAATTGCATTTCTTGTCAATGCACTCACAAAGCTTTCCTTGATGGAGTTTAAGACAAGAGAGGAAGCCCAGGCAGAGAATTTCAGAAGGATGCTTTTAGCTATGTCAGAGGATGTCAGGGTAATGTTGATAAAATTTGCAGACAGGCTTCATAACATGCACACCCTGCAACATCTTCCGGAAAGCAAACGACAAAGAATTGCCTCAGAGACGCTTGACATATATGCTCCAATAGCCAATAGGCTTGGTATTGGATGGTTGAGGAATGAACTTGAAGATCTCAGTTTTAAATTCCTGATGCCTGAACTTTACGATGAACTTGTTAAGAAGGTCGCAAAAAGAAAAGAGGAACAAGAAGGGTACTTAAAAGAGCTTGTTGAAATAGTAACTAATAAACTGAAAGAAGTGGGTATTCCTGGAACAATATCAGGGAGGATAAAGCATTACTATGGCATTTATCAGAAGATGCAGAAACAGAAGATCACATTTGACCAGGTTCATGATGTCCACGGCTTGAGAATCATCACCGATACAAAAGCGAATTGCTATGCAATTCTTGGCCTGATCCACTCCCTCTGGAAACCCATTCCCGGAAGATTCAAAGATTATATAGGTGTCCCGAAATCCAATATGTACCGGTCTCTCCATACAACGGTCATCGCTCCAAAAGGAGAGAGGGTTGAGTTTCAGATAAGAACCCGTGAAATGCATATGATTGCAGATCATGGTATCGCATCACACTGGAGATATAAGGAAAAAGGTGAAATTGATGAAAAGAGCAGTAAATATATTTCATGGCTGAGAGACCTGATACAAACACAAAAAGAGCTCTCCGATGCAAAGGACTTTGTCGAGGCGGTGAAAGGTGAGGTTGTCCCTGATGTTGTGTATGTCTTTACCCCGAAGGGTGAAATAAAAGAACTCTCTGTTGGTTCAACACCTGTTGATTTTGCATACAGCATTCATACACAGGTTGGCCATAACTGTATTGGTGCAAAGGTCAATGGAAGGATAGTACCTCTTAAATATGACCTTAAACACGGTGACACGATTGAGATAATAACCTCTCCCTCACACGGGCCGAGCAGGGACTGGCTTAAATTTGTTGTGACACAAAGTGCAAAGAGCAAGATAAAGCAGTGGATAAAGGCTGAGGAGAGAAAGCAGAGCATAGAACTGGGGCTCAAGCTCCTTGAAGGAGAACTAAGAAGGCATGACCTCAGCCCGTCAGTCCTCAAATCAGAAGAAATGCAGAAGGTTTTAAAATTCTTTACTATCCAATCCCTTGAGGATCTCTACGTGTCTGTTGGCTACGGAAAATTATCACCCCATCAGGTTGTCAATAAGCTGTTGCCGGAAAAACCAGTTGAAGAGATTCTGGTTACAAAGGTTACAAAGCCCCCAAAGGAGGCGAAGGGTATCACTATAAAGGGAGTGGATAATGTGTTATATCATATAGCCAAGTGTTGTTTCCCTGTACCAGGTGATAGTCTCGTGGGTTTCGTAACGAGGGGAAGAGGTGTCACAATCCATCGTAAGGACTGCTCAGACCTTGAAAAACTTGCTTTTGATGATGCAAGACTCGTTGATGTTGAATGGAAGCCAGAGGGTGACGCAACATCGCGTGCAATGCTCCATGTGGAGACGGTTGACAAACCTGGCATACTTGCAAATCTTAGTGCACTTATATCGTCAGTAAATGTGAATATCAGCAGCGTCGAGGCAAGTTCAACTCAGGAAAAAAAGGCGCACATTATATTTATACTTGAGGTGAAAGATAAGGGACAACTCACTGGCCTTATACATAAAATTGCACAAACAGAGGGGGTAGTAAGAGTGGGCAGATAAATTTAATAATAAAATGAGTTATCAGTTATCAGAATATAAAAATAAAAAATAAAACTGTTATAAGGTTTATAACCTAAAAAGGAGAAGATGCTATGAAAACAAAAGTGACCCTGGTAAGTATTTTTTTAGCTGTGTGTTTTATGATTTATGCCTTGTCCTCAACGACTCATAATAGTTATGCCTTAGCCGGGCATGATTTGAATTGCGAGAAATGTCACAGCATTAGTACAAATGAAGTTCAGGATACATTAAAGAAATTAAAAGCACCTGACGTAAAGATACTCAGTATTCAAATGAGTCCTGTGAAAGGGTTTTGGGAAGTCTCTATAGAAGATAAAGGCCGGTACGGATTGCTTTATGTTGACTTCTCACGCAAGTATTTATTTGCGAGAGGTTCAATTATTGATGTGAATGCAGGTATTGACAAGACACGACAGCGGCTTGATGAACTCAACAGGAGCAAGAAAATTGACCTATCCCGTATTCCGCTCGGAGATGCCCTTTTGCTCGGTGATGAAAAAGCAGCTAAAAAGGTTATTGTCTTTACAGACCCTGACTGTCCATTCTGCGCAAAATTCCATGAGGAAATTAAAAAAGTTGCAGAAAAGAGAAAGGATATTGCCTTTTATATTAAGCTCATGCCTTTAGTAAAATTACATCCTGACGCATATCGGAAATCCAGGAGTATCCTATGCAGTAAGTCTTTAACCCTCCTTGAAGATAACTTTGCGAAAAAACCTATACCTGATCCGAACTGTGAAGCAAAAGAGATTGATCAAAACATGAAACTTGCAGAGGAGCTTGGCATTACTGGTACACCTGCAGCGATTATGCCTGATGGGTCAGTACAAGAGGGCTTGTTAGAAGCAGATAAATTAATAGAAAGGATAGATTCGTCAGAGACAAAAAAGAAAGAGTAGGCAAATAAGAATTCACAGTTAATAAAGACAATATTTTGATATAATTGAAAAGATATTGAAGATGTGCTTAAGTAGTTTGGATAAAACATGAGAAGATTGATACGATACAACATGAAAAAGCTTGGCATCCTTGCTGTGTATCTTTTTGGTTCTGAGGCGGAAAGGACAACAACAGTCAGGAGTGACATAGATATTGGCATTGTTTTCAAATATAAAAAGAATCTTGGAGATACACGGCCTCTTTATAACGCTCTCTATTCAGAGTTCTCAAAGATTTTTAAGCCAACGTTTCTCAGGCAACTTGACATTGTTTTTCTTCAGAATGCTCCTATAACACTGCAATATAATGCAATCGCATACGGTAGAGTAGTATACGAAGAAGACCCTGTTCAAAGGGCTGATTATGAAGAAAAAGTGGTGAATCAGTATATAGACTTTAAACCTCTTCTCGAATATTTTGATATCATTGCATTAAAAAGATATAGTTCATGAAACAGATACCGCTTAACAGGGAAATTCTTATGTCAAGGCTTTCCTACATAGAAGACTCTCTGAAAAGCCATGGGAGATTCAAGGGTAAATCTTTTAAGGAATTTCATAAAAATCCTGATAATT
>JBGPQS010000083.1:0-6076 GCA_041489235.1 Thermodesulfovibrionia bacterium | reverse complement strand
CCTCTCGGTTTTATTGATCCTGCTTATATGAAGGAAACCGTAAAGCATTTCAAAAATCTTCTTTTCGATAAAAGTTGAATTTATTATCTCTTTTGCCCGTCTAAAAGCCTTACTATCTTCTCTTTCATTTCCTGGGAGCTCCAGTCCCTTTCTCCTATGAATTTTTCAACAATGATTCCTTTTTTATCAATTAAAAAGGTTACGGGAAGTCCATAAAGAAAATATTTTTTAGCATACACCTTTTGCTTTTTATCCATGAGCACAGGAAAGACTATCTTTCTTTCTGAGATGAAAGCTCTTACAGGTTCCTCTGATGTATCTATTGAAATGGAAAGGACAACAAGCTCCTTATCTTTAAGCTCAAGGTAGAGATTATTCAAAGAAGGCATTTCTGCCCTGCACGGGCCGCACCATGTATTCCAGAAGTTAAGAAGGACTACCTTCCCTCTGAATTTCGAAAGAGTCACATTTTTCCCATCGAGGTCAGGCAATGTGAAATCAGGAGACAATGAGCCCGGCGTTTTTGCAAAGGCAAGATTTTCACTGCTTATGCCAAAAGTAAATACTAAAGATATTATGATGAAAATACAAAATGTCTTATTCGTGTTGTTACCCTCTGAATAATTTAATTTGCAATTCCCTTTAGCTTGCTACAGGGTTATCTTATTTTTTATTTCTGTCATTGTCCGGCTTGACCGGACAATCCAGTCATTTGTATTTTTCTGGATTCCCCGATCAAGTCGGGGAATGACGAATAACCTTTGTATTTATTTTAGAATATCCTGCAGTTTGCTGCAGCGAAGTTCATTGATTACACAGTATACCATTTTATTTAGAAATCTACAAAGCTGTAGCCTCCTGATATTCAGCCCAGAGTTTCTCTTTTGAAATCCCGCTGTCAATAAAATCCCAGGGAAGAATTTCGTTCAACTCTTTTTTCCTGAATAGATAAAAATCTTTGTTGAGTCCTGCGGACTCTGCTGCTTTTCTCCAGTCATTCATTCGTTGCATCTCTTCGATTGCCTTTGATACCCGCCTGTCTCCCATAGAAAAGAATCCCTGCATGTACGCATACTTTAGAACATCATGGAATACATTAATGCCTCTTATAGGAAGTAGATTTTTCTTAATCATTCTTAGTCTCTCTTTCACTTCAGAAGGTTTCTCCATAGGGTGCCACTGGAAAGGTGTAAAGGGTTTTGGAACAAAGGTGCTTATACTTACTGTAATGCGCCCTTTAGGTGTGACATTTTTTATCTTTTTGACAAGGTCAACTATACCTTCTACATCTTCAATTGTCTCTGTGGGAAGACCAACCATAAAATAGAGCCTGAGAGTTTCAATGCCTTCACTAAAAAGATATTCTGAGGTTTGAAGGATATCCTCTTCAGTGATTCTTTTATTAATAACCTTCCTGAGCCGCTCTGTACCTGCTTCAGGTGCAATCGATACACTTTTATGACCTTTCATGAAACTCACCAATTCTGCGCTTTTTATCGTTGCCCTGAGAGAGGTAATCGAAAAATCAACTCCCGGGATTTTCAAGACTTCCCTTATATACGGATAATCTGAAAGAGAAGGTCCGATAAGACCTATCCTTTTTGTCCTGGATAATGCTCTGTTTATCTCATCTTCAACTGCCTGTAGTTCTTTTTTCCGTGTCGGATTATATATTTGACCTGCAACGCAAAACCTGCAGGACCAGGGACATCCCCTCATTATTTCTATTAAATACATGTCAGAGAATTCTGTCTCGGTTGTCACAATTGTTGTCGCAATGCTTGACGTTGATAAGTCTTCAAGATACCGTCTTTTTATAATGGGGGGTGCATCCTCAGCGTAGTGCCTTCCTGATATTTTTCCCTCAGTATCATAAGATACACTGTAGAATGCAGGTACATATAACCCTTGTATATCTAAAGACCTTTTCAAAAGCTCAGACTTGTCCGCAGAGGACTTATACACATCAAGAAATTCAGAGAGCATCTCCTCTGCCTCTCCTATGAAGCATATGTCAAAAAAATCTGCAACAGGCTCAGGGTTAAAAAAAGCGCAGACACCGCCGATAATGATGAGTGGATGGTATGGATTTCTATCTGAATGCCGCAGAGGAAGCCTGGATAAATTAAAAATCCTTGCAATATTTGGATAATCATTTTCAAAAGAGACAGAGAATGCCACAATATCAAACCGGTGAAGAGGTTTTTTTGATTCCAAAGAAAAGAGTTCTGTGCCTGTTCTCACATATTCGTCAAAATCCATATCCTCAGGAAGAAAAGCCCTTTCACATACCACATTATCCATTTTATTCAAGAGCCCATAAATTCCCTGAAAACCAAGGTTTGACATTCCAACGTGGTAGGTATTTGGATAAACAAGAGCAATTGTAATCCTGCCCCCCGGGTCTTTATAGACTGTACCCTTCTCTTTGGACAGAAGTTTATCAGCCTTCTCAATAAGTCTTTGGTTCATTTAATTATTATAAGACAAATGAAAAAATTAGACTTTCACATGAGCTCTGTAGGAATAACCTGCACTATCGAGGTATTAAACTATGAACTCATTTTTATATTTTTTTCCGTGAATGATGTTCCATCTTCATTCACGGAAACAGGTAATGAGTAAATACCCTATAGGTGAGATTTTAAATTTTTAGGATATATCAGATATAATAAAAAGATGAAATGCAAGAAATGTGGTGGTAAAATAAGCCTCACTTTTAGTTGAAAGACAGTGAGCTTATACTGCATGGGATGCGGTAAGGTATTCTCCTTAGGTGAATATATTGATGAGTTGGATGAAAAGATGTTGAAACAAATAGCGCTTCGGCCTTGCGATAGAATTTAGTATCTCTTAAAGATTGATTAGACATTCAATTTTAAAAAAACATTTTATAGCATGTAGTTAAAAGTGAGATGGCATAATGATGATTCCCCGTAAAGAACAGTTCAGTGGCTGTCTGATCGGTCAATGTATGGGAGATGCTCTCGGTTTTGTTGTGGAAGGCTACTCGCCAGGGGCATGCAAAAGGTATGTAGAAGATATACTCAAAGCAGGAAGGGCTGGAGAGTTCGGCCGGTTTCCTTTTCCTTTTGGACAATATTCAGATGATTCACAACTTGCCCGTGAACTTCTTCAGAGCTATGTGACATGTAAAAAATTTAATCCTGATGATTATGCTGAACGAATCAAGGCTATTTTTGCAGAGAAGAGGATTGTAGGCTGGGGTCAGGCTACAAGAGAAGCAGCCATAAGACTTGTACAGGGAATACCATGGGAAGAAGCTGGTACTCCTGCTCCTTCCGCAGGCAATGGGAGCGCTATGCGTGCAGCTCCTGTAGGGTTATTGTTTTTTGATAATGCACAACTTCTTATACAGGCAGCTTATGATCAGGGAAGAATTACTCATAAGGATTTAAGGTGTTCGGCAGGTGCAGTAGCTATTAGCGGTGCAGTTGCATTGGTGCTTCAAAATAAACCAATAAACCCTGATTCATTTTTATCATCACTTGCTGAGTGGACGAGTAGTATCGAACCTGCGTTTACTGTTGAACTTAAGAAACTTGTTGAATGGATATCTATGCCGCCTGATAAGGCTGTAGATTTTATTTCCAAGGCTGGTATTGATAAGGACTATGTTGATGAAGATGAATGGCAGGGCATATCACCATTTGTTACCAGCAGTGTACTATGGAGTCTTTATTCTTTTCTCAGGACACCTGATGATTATATGGAAACCGTTTATACAGCGATTGAAGGAGGCGGTGATGTAGACACAACAGCAGCAATGGCAGGTGCAATAAGCGGTGCCTACCTTGGGCTTGATGCGATTCCCTCAGATCTGTTGCATTGTCTCACCGACCGCGGGACATGGAGATTCGATGAACTTGTGGAATTAGCAACCCAGTGTTATGAAATAAAGATGCAATTACCTGACAGATCCTAAGTGGAGGTCTGTGCCAGTGCAGCCAGCATTTCTAAAAGCATCGTATCTCTATTAAACATTGGATATCGCTTATCATTTATTGTTCGGAGATAATGGTCTTAAAACAAGATGAATTCCGGATATTATTATATGTTTTAGATGTTTTTATGTAGTTCCAGTTGTTATATCCTTTTTCTATTGCTTTTGTTAGCCACTTACAAGCCTCTATGGGATCATTTTTTACAGCATAGAGTTCAGATATGCTGTTCAATGCGAAAATATTATCCGGATTGAGTTCAAGTGCCTTTTTAATATCACTTTCAGCTTCTTCGTATTTCCCCATCAAAATAAAGGTAAATCCACGATTGTTATAGGCCATACTATTTCCCGGGTTCAACTCAATAGCCTTGTTGTAGTCGTTGATGGAAAGGTCATATTGTCCTTTTTTCTGATAGGCATAACCTCTATTGATATAAGGCAAATCAAATTTCGGGTTCAACCCGATAGCTTTGTTGTAGTCATTGATGGAAAGGTCATACTGGCCCTTTAACTGAAAGGCGTTCCCTCTATTATTGTAAGCCCTGTAATCTTCTGGATTTGACTTGATAATTTTAGTGTAATGAGAGATGGTCAGGTCATATTTTTCCTTTTTCGCCATAGGAACCTCCTGTGTGCAATTAAAAATTATATTTAAATCAAACAAAAGTCAAGCTTTTGGTGGCTTTGTCGACCACCCCACCTAACCTCCCCTTGGCAAGTCTACGACTCGTAGAGGGGAGGTTAAAGAGGGGTTAAGAAGTTGCAACTATGTTGTTGTTATTCACACTTTGTTGCAGAATAGACACAGATGTTCACAGTGTATTCACTGATGTTCCCATTTATTTTCAATTAGTTCCATCTATTTTTCGATTGGTACGGTTGTTGCTCTCTCTCTTCACATAATTGTATCTCTTATATATTATATAACAGATTGTTTTTCTCCTTGACAAAATGCGCCTGGCATGGTATAAACTACCCAAAGTTAAAAGCCAGGGAGAATTGGTTTTTAACAAACTGTTTCCATTATGGAAGCAGATTTTCATAAACGGGGAGGTGATAGAGCTCAAAAGTAAAAGATTTCAGAAGTAAATGGCGAGAACAAATCCGCCCTTGGCGGATAAAACTGAACTAACTCAAGGAGGGTTAGGAAGTGAAAAAATATTTAGCGTTAATTCTTGGTATGCTCTTTGTGCTCGGATTTGCAGCAACTGCATTTGCTATCCATGCAGAAATTCCTTCCGAGACTCAGGCAGTAATCGCAAAAGGCGCAACACAGATTACCCTTGGTGGTGAAATAAGGGTAAGAGGTGAGTTCAAGCAGAATATTAATGATTTCAACAGTGACAAGGTAGACCGCGAATCAGCTTGGGATCAGAGAGTAAGATTCTCCGTTGAAGCAAAAGTAACACCAAATACCATTGGATTCATCCAAATTGAGTCTGGAAACGCAGACAATAATGACAATGTCACATGGGGCAAATATGAAGCAGATGGTGCAACTGGTTTGTATAATGTTGGTAATGCAAAGCACGGAGACATGAGAATCCTGCAGGCATGGATTCAGCATTCAGGTTCGGGCTTGCTCGGTGTCCCCGCATTATTGAAGGTCGGACATATGCCGATTACGCTCGGGTACGGACTCTTCCTCGACCACTCAAAGTTTGGTGATGACGCACTCTTGCTCGGCGTTGACCCTATTAAGAACATGCACCTTATCGGTGCTTCCATTAAGTTCAAAGAAGGCGATGTCAAATTTAATGATGATTCAACTGCATATGCTTTGATATTTGCATATGATTTTGACAAAAACTCAAGCATGGGTTTTGATGCAACGTATGTTGATCATCAGAAATTTGGTTCACCGGGAGATCTCCATTTATGGAACTTCGGTCTGAGAGGTAATGCTAATATTGCAGGCTTAGGACTAAAGGCAGATGTGGAAATGCAGACAGGAAAGGTAGCGGATATGGCTACTGAGCTGAAATTCAGTGGCTTTGCAGCAACAGCAGGTCTTAGCTACAAACTTGCTCCTGTAACACTCAGTGTCGATTTTGCATATGGAAGCGGTGATGACAAAGCCGATAACAAAATTAAGACCTTTATCACAAGTCT
>JBGPQS010000082.1:0-6089 GCA_041489235.1 Thermodesulfovibrionia bacterium | reverse complement strand
GCTAAGAAATCTTGGCGGAATTATCATTGTAGATTTCATTGATATGGAAAAACTTGAAAACAGGGAAAGGGTTTTTAATGGATTTACTGAGACAATGAGGAAAGACAGGGCAAAAAATACAATATCCCATATATCAGAACTCGGGCTTATCCAGATGACAAGAAAACGTGTCAGGGAAAGCCTCGGGAGAGTACTTTGCGAAGCCTGTCCGTATTGTGAGGGCAAAGCTTTTGTCAAGTCACCCCGAACACTTTGTTATGAGATATTCAGAAAAATAAAGAGAATTGCAAGACGCAGTGGTGAAAGGATTATTGTGACAGCCCATCCTTCTGTTGCAGAACTTCTCTCTGACGAAGAACGGCAGGGGCTTGAGGATATAGAGAGCCACTATAATGTAAAAGTTACGGTAAAGGGAAACAGCAATCTCCACCAGGAAAATTATGAGGTTACAGTCCTATGATTATGGTAAAGATAGAGATGGGTTATGAGTAAAGCAGTTAAACAGGGGATAGCCCTGTCGCTCATTCTCGACCCCGATATTCATCGGGGCCTCCGAGGTTAATTCCGCTAAAAGCAGAATTAAAAACCGCTCTCAGGACTATCCCCTGCCTTGCTCTTAATTACTATTAATGAAAAACAATAAATTCGATAAACTCATAGAAATTCTCAAAGATATGCAGAGCGCTGTGCTTGCCTATTCCGGAGGCGTTGACAGTACATTTCTTCTGAAGGCACTGCAGATTTCAGACATTAAAACCCTTGCGGTAACAGCAGTTTCAGAAACAACACCTTCTGGTGACATTCTCATGGCAAAAAAAATGTCCTCAGAATTCGGGGTAGAGCACAGGATTATAAAAACAGAAGAGCTTTCATTAGAGGAATTTGTAAATAACACACCTGACAGATGTTTTTTCTGTAAGGATGAGTTATTCAAAAAACTTTCGGATATCGCATCTTCTGAAGGATATAGGTGTGTCCTTGATGGCAGTAATGTTGATGATACTTCAGACTTCAGACCGGGCAGAATAGCTGCGACAAAATACAATGTGAGGAGCCCGTTGATAGAGGCAGAGATTTCAAAAAAAGAAGTCAGAGAACTTTCACGACAGTTTGGTCTTCCCACATGGGATAAGCCATCTTCTCCATGTCTTTCTTCGAGGTTTCCCTACGGGCAAAGGATAACAAAAGAGGCTTTAAGACGTGTAGAAAAAGCAGAAGACTTCCTTAGATCTCTTGGATTTCATGAAATACGGGTAAGAGATCATAATGGGATTGCAAGGATCGAAGTTGGAGAGGATGAAATTGAGTTATTATTGGTACCTGAGAAAAGAAAGATTATTTCTGAAACATTAAAATCTCTTGGGTATAAATTTATATCCGTTGACCTCGATGGCTATAAAACTGGAAGCATGAACAGGACAATCGGGAGGGGATAGGAAAGGACTTGACAATATCTTCAGATGTACTCATATTAAAGCAACAGTTTATTTAATTTATTCATTAAAAAGTGTAATGAAATTTAAAGTCTTGGAGGGACTCATGAAAAAAATAACCATTCTATTAGTAGTAACTATCTTTCTTTTTTCAGGACTTGTTGTCTTTGCAGCCAACGAACCGCCAAAAGAGAGTGGTATGCTGCCGGACATAAAACTTTCAGTTCCGAAAAGTCCGGAGGAAAAAACCTACCTTGGACTTAAAGGCAACGGTTCTTTCACAATACCACAGATCAAGGCAAATGTTGTGATCATAGAAATATTCAGTATGTACTGTCCTTATTGTCAGAAAGAAGCTCCTATAGTGAATGAACTATACAATGCCATAGAGAAAAATCCGGACCTGAAAGGTAAAATTAAAATTATAGGTATCGGAGCAGGAAATACTCCTTTTGAAGTTGACACCTTTAAAAAAACATATGATATCCCTTTCCCGCTTTTTCCAGATGAAGATTTCTCTATTCATAAGGTTTGTGGAGAGGTCAGAACCCCTTTCTTTATTGTTATCAAAATCAACAAAAAGGGAACTCACCAGGTTATTTATTCAGAACTGGGGACTATCAAGAACGCTGAAGATTTTTTAAAATTGATACGTAAACGTTCCGGGTTAAAATAGGAGGATTGACTATGCGTAAAAAGAGAATTGCGAGACTTATCTTGATAATCGGGGTTATCTCTATTGTCACCTTCGTCATAACCGACCAATGCCTGTCAGAAATGTTCAAGGACTATATTTACCAGCCAGGTACCCTTAAGCCCTTAGACAGCATGCCTAAGCTCAAGATCGGAGACCAGGCCCCTGACTTTACCCTGCCAGCTGTTTCCGGAGAGAAGATATCTCTTAACCAGTATCTTGGGAAAAAGAATGTAGTTATCTCTTTTGTTCCTGCTGCCTGGACACCGGTATGTTCGGATCAATGGCCCGGGTACAATTTAGTGAAAAACATTTTTGACAAATATGATGCCATATTGATCGGGATTACAGTGGATAACATTCCAACATTATATGCATGGACTTTTCCAATGGGTAAGTTGTGGTTTCCAGTACTTTCTGATTTCTGGCCTCATGGAGCTGTTGCAGAACGTTACGGCGTTTTACGCTCAAACGGTGTCTCTGAGAGGGCACTTTTTGTCATCGATAAAAAGGGAATCATTCGATATATAGATGTACACAATATCAACAAGAGACCGCGTCTTGAGGATCTTGTTAAAGAACTTGAAAAACTGAAATAGTCTTTTTATTCTGCTGGCTTCAATTCCCCTTCCTGGTTAAATTCAAGTGGCTGGAATGGCCCTGTCTGTTCGCAGCGCATTGCTGCGTTTAGTGCTGCTGGATTTAGCCATAGTTCCTCTAATTGGAGGGTGTTACGTATACGTGCCGCAGAGATTGTTGTTTGTGGCGGAAGTTGTAGACTTTCAAGAGCCCATGTAATTGCTTCGCGGTCGCTCCCAAGAAATGGAGGACAGAAAACACGACGCCAGAATCCAGTAGTAGAGACGTTGATTAGTGTGGCGTTCCAATCTATAGACTGTATGAGCTTATAGGTCGTAAAATCAGCAAGCCCGATACCATTAGCATTCCCTTCAGAGGCATCTGAAAGGCGTAATACAACGATACGTCCTATCTTTGGTGTCTCTGGTTCCTGGAATCCTGGAATTTTCCAGCGGCCGATAACATGTGTATCCATTCCAGTTCCACTATAATTTTTACCCATCTCCTCAACAATCAGAAGGTCTAATTCCTGAACAGGGAGGCCAGGCAATAGACTGCTCGCGAGCTTCAGCAATTTTCGTTCTCTCTCATCCATCTCTTCGGGTAATAAGAGTTCCACTTTAGCGGTTTCCATATAACCATTTTCAACTATTGCTAAACCTCCTATCACCGGAAGTTTTTTCAGTGCTAATTGTGCCATCTCCAAAATGGCTTGATAAATTCCCGATGCCCCCAATCTGTGTGCCTGGATAGCTCCCGGTACTTTTCCAAGCCCTATCGTAAGCATTTTGAATAAGCCGCTTGCCATGTTATCGCCAAGAGCAGTGTGTGGTTTGATCCGGTTCACGAGCAAGATTCCGTCTGCCTTCATTGCTTCTGAATCTATATATAAAATATGTCCACTGGGTGTAGTACCAATTTCTACCGCATCAGAAGTGATTTTCAATGGGGCGCCGACTACATCCTGTGTAATGCCAAGATTATGTAAAATGTTTTCCTGCCCTTTTACAGTGCCACTTCCATGACTGCCCATTGCTGAAACGATAAATGGCTCTGCCCCCATATTGCGCAGAGTTTTAACTATAGTTTGTAAAATAGGTGCAATTTTACTTATGCCCCTGCTCCCTGCTGTAATAGCCACTGACATACCGGGACGTATATGACCGGATAAGCGCTTCATTTGCGTCGAGATCTCAAATGGCATATCTTCAATACATGGACGTGGGAAAATTTGTCTTGCTTTGGCCAGCATGAGTGTCTCTATCAATTACTTGCCTCTTTTTTGCAATTGTAAATCATAGGGAACTGCTCTGTGCTTCACGTTTATTTTCAATACTAATATTGAATGATAATTTTTGCAATTCTCATTTTTTTAAAATAGTGAGGGAAGATCAAGAATGATTCTACGGACCCCAGGGGTCAGAGACAGATCTTCTAAAACCTTTCTGAGTGGTCAAAATGTCAAGGTGGACAGTTGTAATATCTTCTAAGTTCAAGTCTGGTTCATAGTCGAGTTTGCGCGTGTCTACCGTCTTAATATATTGTTTGCATTTATTACAAACATCTACTCGATGGACTTCATTTCCTTCTGCATAAAAATACTGGAGATCTTTATGATCTCTGTTTTCGCAGAAAGGACACATTATACGGTCACCTTGCCACATAAAACTACAAAAGGAGCACATAAAGTAACGCTGTCCTTCTCCCCTCAGCCCGGACATCTGGGGTAACGAACCACAAACTGGACAGTACCCTTTGTTCCAGAGTTTCAGGTCGAGTCCATCCTTAAGTCTATCAACATTTACATCAATGGAGGGCTTTATGCTCGTGTGAATAAGGAATTTCAATAATGCCTTATTTATTTCCAGATCCCTTGCTATTTTATCAAGGTAATCGTCATCAAAATGCCTTTTTATCAACTCTTCCAGTTCTATGGTGCCATTTCTCATGGATTGTTCTATCGCGTGGATATCTGCTTCCATCTTGTCAGTTGTATTCTTTCCAATTTCGCATAGGTATTCAAATAATATAATCGAAGAAGGAATATCCAATATAAAGTCCTCTTTGTTGATCAGGGGAAATCCTTCTTTTGTTTGTAAATTTTTCAATTCTCCTTCAAGTTCTTTTAAAGGAACAACAATGGAGGGTCTAATATCTGCCTGTTTCGTGATAATCTTTTCATAAAATGAAAGTATGTCCATATAGGCAGGCCTTGTTTCCTTAAGACGTGTAATCTGCTCTTTTATCATTTCTAATGATTTACTCATAAAGAATTATAGAACCTCATAATTTTAAAAAAATAGCTTGTTTCGGGGATTCCCCGAAACAAGCTATATGCATTATATGTGTTTGTAATATTTACCCTGTAAAGTGAGAGAGATTCACAAAAGGCTGAATTAATTTCTTTATGGCCGCAAGCCTTGTTATTCCATTGGGGTCTTCCACCAAAGCAAATTTATGGTACTTCTGCGGATCATCCGCCACAAGGAATATAGTCCTGTGTATCTCAGCATTGAGAAGCTGGGACTTAGGAGATATAGCCTTTACCTCTTTCAGTCTCTTCTGAGCCATATCGAGAATTTTAGCACGATCTCCGAAATTCATAGCACCTGTAGGACATGTTTTCACGCAGGCTGGCAACAGCCCTTCTTTAATTCGATCGATGCACATGGTACACTTTGCCAATCCCTCTGTCTTTTCATCTCTTCGAGGTATGTCCCACGGGCATGATTCTTTTATCTGTTTGAAATCTGCTGCCTTTACCTTTACCTTCGGATCATAAAGCACCGCACCTGTTTTCTCATCTCTGATAATAGATTTATAGCCGAGAGATTGAGCCGTATACATGCATGGTGGTTCAAGGCAGTGCCTGCACTGATCAGCAAAGAAATACCATCTCAGTTGGCCATTCACTTCAAACTCGCTGAACCGTACTAATTTGAAAGTGGAAAAAGAGAGATCTTCCGGATTCTGGTGAGTTCCGCGCTGAATTGTCTTGGTTCCAGGATTCCTATTCCACTGCTTGCAGGATACTTGACACCCCCTACAGGCTGTGCATTTGGTTGTATCTACAAAAAAAGATTTATCTGCCATTAGTTATCACCTCCCTTAACCTTCTTGGCCTTCTTAGCTGGTGGTTGTTTAGTGAGTTTAGTAACATTGGCCATAAAGGCTTTTGATTCCGGAATCATGGTATTGGGGTCTCCAACTGTAGGAGTCAACAAGTTTGCACTTTCTCCCCCATCCTTTGGATAGAGCCAGCCAAAATGCCAGGGTATACCTATTTGGTGAATGGTCTGACCAGCAATGTTGAAAGGTTTAAGGCGAGGAGTAACAATGGCTACAGCTTCTACCTTGCCTCTTGAGGTCTCAACGATAACTTT
>JBGPQS010000081.1:0-6118 GCA_041489235.1 Thermodesulfovibrionia bacterium | reverse complement strand
GTTGACAAACCAGCGTCTATTCATAATCACTACCTTAAAAAGGGAAGGGGGATTGCCTCTTCGCTCATTCTCCCCTGTGTAGTAAGTTTCACTACTCCACAGGGTCCGAGGTGAATTCCGATAAATCGGAATTCAAAACCGCTCAAAGGTAATCCCCCTTCCCTTCACCTTATGTGCAATTGGTAACTATTTCTTTGCAAATGGCCTTTTACCTCCCCAGAGCAGCACTACGGGGCTTGCAACAAAGATAGATGAATAGGTGCCAATAATAACTCCCATAATCATGGCAAGTGCAAAATCATGAATTACCTCCCCACCAAAAAAGAACAAGGCAAGAGAGGTGAGAAGCACAGTGAAGGACGTTACAATAGTCCTGGAGAGGACTTCGTTTATACTCATATTTATCACAGTCTCGGTAGACTCTTTCACCTTCATGCGGAGATTCTCTCTTATCCTGTCGAACACGACAACAGTATCCGTAAGAGAATATCCCGCAATGGTAAGCAGTGCGGTGATAAGTATAAGATTAATCTCCCTTCCGAGCAGATAGAATACACCGAGCAACGCGAGCACATCGTGCAATGTCGCAATAGTGGCACCAACAGCAAAATTGAATTTAAACCTTATTGCTATATAAATGAGTATTCCGACGATTGCGAGGGCAATGGCTTTCCCTGCATCCGCTCTTAATTTCCCTCCTACCTTTGGTCCGATGATTGTGGTTGAGTCTACCACATATTTATTATCAGGGAATTTCTGACTGATTATCCCGGTTATCGAGTCTGATATCTGTCCAAGTTGCTGCTCGGTCTTTTTTGCCCTTATCAGAATCTTGTTTACCGTGGGGAGGTCCTGGAGGTCAAATTCCTTGACACCACCATCTTCGAGTACTTTTCTGACTTCGTGGAGGTTTACTGACTTCTCAAACTTGAGTTGAATGGCAGTGCCTCCTGCAAAGTCAATGCCGAGGTTTGCCCTTCCATTGGCTATCTGAACAATAGCAATGACTCCTATTATTGAAAGGATACCGGAGAAAATAAATGCGAATTTTCTCTTCCCGAGAAAATCTATTTTCGTGTTCTTAATGAGTTCTAACATCCCGCCTCCTATATGCTTAGCTTCTTTACCTCTTTCCTGCTATTGATGAAATCGAATACGGTTTTTGTCCCTACCAGTGCTGTAAAAAGATTTATGGCAACTCCGAGACTCAGGGTCACCGCAAAACCTTTTATGGGACCCGTTCCAAACTGGAAAAGAACTAAGGCAGTAATGAGGGTGGTAACATGAGAGTCGAATATGGTCCAGAAGGCCTTGCTATATCCTGAGTCCACCGCAGCTCTCGGAGTCTTGCCAGCCCTTATTTCATCCCTCATCCTTTCAAACATTAAGACATTGGAATCTACTGCCATACCTATGGCGAGGATTATACCTGCGATACCAGGCAATGTCAGTGTAGCATTCAGCGAAGCCATTGCTCCAAGGAGAAGTAATATGTTCAGGAGAAGAGCAAGGTCTGCGATAACACCTGAGAATTTATAATAGACTATCATGAATAGTACAACAAGAAATGTCCCTATAATACCTGCCATTTTGCCTGCCTCGATAGAGTCAGTTCCCAGCGACGGCCCCACTGTCACATTCTGGAGCATTTTCATCGGTGCAGGAAGTGCACCAGCCCTTAACACAATACTGAGGTCTTTTGCTTCATCCATCGAAAAACTTCCTGTTATCTGGGCATTTCCTCCTGAAATCCTTTCCTGTATCACTGGAGCTGAATAAATAGTATTGTCGAGTATAATTGCAAGCCTCTTTTTCATATTTGCTCCTGTTATGTCTTCAAATATTTTTGCACCTGCAGCGTTAAATGATACTGAGACATAAGGTTCATTGAACCTTGAGTCAAGATTCACCCGTGCCTCGCTCAGGAGGTCTCCTGTAAGGGCAGTCTGTTTTTTGAGGAGAAGGGGTATCTTTCTTGTAACACCTGTTTCTCTGTTTACCTTCTTTTCAAAAAGTATCTCATCGCCCTCAGGGATTTTTCCTGCAAATTGTTTGAGAAGATTTCCCTCCTCACCTGACGATATTGACTGAGGAAGCTCTGCTGCTATCTTGGCCTCATCATCCACAAGTTTGAATTCAAGCTGGGCAGTCTTTCCGATAAGGTCAATAGCTCTCTTTGGGTCTTTAACTCCAGGAAGCTGGACAACAATCTCATTTTCGCCCTGCCTGTGTATCGTTGGCTCTGAAACTCCAAACTGGTCTATTCTGTTACGAATTGTCTCGAGTGCCTGGTCAGCAGTAATGTCCTTTATCCTCTGTGAATCTCTCTCAGAGATCCTGTATACAAGCCTCTTTTCTGTTTCAATCGGTGCAAGGGTGGGATAATTTTCTTCGACCACTTTTCTTATCTCAGGAGTTGATGGGCTTACCACAATAGTAAATCCATCCTTACTCACATCAGCTATTAACTTTCTTTTTATAAGTATGTCTTTTAATGTTGATGCATATCTTTCTGTTGTGATCTCAACAGCCTTATCTCCTTCAACTTCAAATACAAGGTGCAGCCCCCCTTGAAGGTCAAGTCCGAGTACAATGCCTTTATTAGGCATGTTCTTCTTCCACCATTCAGGCATATACTTAAAGACAGGGGTATTAGGCAGAAAAAAGACAATCGTGAGAAGGACTGTCACACTTATGAGGATGAACCTCCAGAGAATCTTTTTCTTCATTAAACCTCCACCAATAATTGAAATCCTCAATCCAAAATCCTAAACACTTATTATATCAAAACCAGTACTGGATTGATGCTTTGATTTTATTTAGAATTTAGAATTTCGATATTAGAATTTCTGCATCAGAGTCAGTCTTCATCTGAAGTTGGTCTGAGTGCAGCAATGAATGCCTTTCCAAGTTTTACTTTCACATTTTCAGAGATCTTGACGGTAACCGTATTCGTACCAACAGCCTCGATTACTCCGTACACGCCACCTGACGTGATCACTTTATCTCCCTTCTTAATATCCTCTAACATTTTCTTGTGCTCCTTCGACCGCTTCTGCTGAGGCCTGATAAGCAAGAAATAGAAGATAACAAATATAAGAACAAGGGGAATAAGGCTTGAAATCATTCCTCCTGTGTTTCCCTGCGGGCTTGGACCCATTGCATATGCAATATCTATGAACATCTGTCACCTCCAGAAAATTTCAGATAATATAACTATTTATATACTTTTTATCAACCACCTCTATTTTCTTTTTGCGTGTTCTGGTTCATTTATCTTACAATACTACGAAGATGAGTTACATTGATGCGATCAAAAATGGATTCAGAGTAATTAACAGGAATTGGCAGCTTGTCCTCGTCCAACTCGGAATGATGATCATAAGCTTCCTTGGTTTCTTCATCATTGTCGGCATACCACTTGCGGTCGCATTCATCATTTTCGGCATTGACCTTACCGGTCTCATAGAGATAAAAGACCTTTTGAGGGTCTTTCGCGATCCCTCTCAAATTGTATCAAGATATTTCGGCCTTTTCTTAATAGTGATCACAAGCCTTCTGCTCTATATCATCATGGCAACATCGTTCGGTATGTATGTGTTTGGAGGTTCTGTTGGTGTTATTGGAAGAGCACTCCAGGATATGACCATGAAATTCAGCATGCGCACATTTTTCCATGAGGCAAAAAGGCTTTTTATCCGACTGTTTGGTTTTACTTCAGTGATAGGTATTCTATTGATATTAGCTGCATTTATTCTCGGCATCTTGGGAGGGGGTATTGCAGCTCTGGTTTCATTTGCAAAGACTCAGGACTCTACACTTGCCCTCTTTCTTGGAACTTTTTTTTTACTTATCTTAATAATACTTGCCCTCACCTTTATTCTTGGAATTCTCTCAATAACCTTATATGGAGTTGCTGCCCTTTTCTTTAAAGACATTGGCCCTGTGAAATCCCTCAGAGAGGCAATAAATTATTTAATGAGACATCCGAATGCGCTCTGGCTTTATGCGATGCTTTTTGGAGGATATGTGTTCATCAGTTTTCTCCTGATTCTCTTCAGGTCTCCGTTCGAGCTTATACCTGTTATCGGCATAATCCTTTCTTTCCCGTTTCAGCTCATCTCTTATGCTATACAAACCTATGTTGGATTGGTGATCATCGCAGTTCTATTTGCCTATTACTATTCTACGGAAATATTCAGTGTGCCTATTGCTGAGGGTTCCATAACCCAAGCCACTCCGCAAGAAGAAAACACGATACAAGATACATGATGCAAGATTCGCGACACGATATTTTATGACTTTTGAACTTCTGCACTTTTGCCCTATTGCACTTTTGTTTGCTTTTGACTTTTGCTGAACTTCTGCGCTTTTGATTATCTTGCCTTTTGCACTTTTAGTTACAAATATTATTGTAAATTTGTACAAAATATGTAATATATAGTTATATGAGGTTTGAATGGGATGCAGCCAAAGACAATGCGAACAGAGTTAAACACGGTATCGATTTTGAAACTGCAAAGGGCTTGTGGCTTAATAAAAACCGTATTGAGATTAAAGCCCCGCATCCTGTAGAACATAGGCATATTATTATAGGCAAGCTTCAGGGGAAATTATGGACTGCTGTGTATATCATGCGTGGCGATGCAATCCGTATTATCTCTGTGCGACGTTTTAGAAAAAAGGAGGCAGAGTTATATGAAAAAGAAAATGCTTGCTAAAAGCACTAAAGAGTTTGACAGCCGCTTTGATGCAGGTGAGGATATCCATGACCTCATAGACATGTCCAAGGCCACAGTTGTACATCATGGCAAGAAGACACGCATTACACTGGACATTGCTGAATCGCTGGTCAATGAGATAGATAATATACGTCAAAAGATAGGTGTCGACAGGGGTGCTTTGATAAAAGTATGGCTTCATGAGCGGGTAAGGCAGGAAAAAGAAGCTAACAAAGCCTCATAGCTTTTCACTTTTGACTTTTGAATTCATTGTTTATGAATTTCTGCGCTTCAGTTCTTCTGCCATTTTGTACTTCTTTAGTGGCAAGCGAGGGCGGGGGATCAATATCCTCGTCTAATAATGTCACTTTTTGTCAGCATTTTTCTTGCAATAAGTAAATCTGCTTATATCGGGCTTAGTGGAAACTACACATAGAAGTCAATAAATCGAAAATTTGTAATTATATTGATTACGTTATAAAAGAAACAGAAAGTGTCTGGATAACCATACCCCCTCAGTATAGTTCAGTATGCCTATATGCATTGTATTTTACGAAATGGTTTATATATCATAATAAATATGAAAGTCTTATCAGCAATTAAATATAGAACCCTGTTTATTCTCGTCACTACTTTCTGGGTTTTGTGTTTTTCACCTCTTGCTGACGTACACATCGAGGGTAACTCCGAAGAGAAGAGTTATGTTCATGGACGTGAGCATAGCAAGACAAGCTTCTCAATGCTCATACATGAACTACTTTTTACCTACCTGCAACATACACTGGATCATGTAATTCCAGGAATCTCTTATCCATCACTTAAGATAAATAAGAATATATCTCTTAAAGGAAATGCATCCTCATCCTATCCTCAAGCTGTCTGCAGCTCTAATTCCCAAATGATTACTATACACCTTTTGAAAGGTGTAGCACACCTACATGATCATAAAAGAGCAGTAGACACGTTTTCTCGAGAATATTCCGGCCTTTCGCCTCCTCTCGTTTAATATTCAAGATATCCAAATATTCGATCAAGCAACGCTTTAATATCTGAATGCTCGGCATGAACGAATATCCTTTCATTGCGAGCTGACAAAGGAGAAATAAAAATGAGGAAGATACACGCTTGTTTAATAATATGCATTCTGGTTCTAACTATGGCTGGGTGTGAAAATTACGACAAGGCAATACAAGGAATTGACAAAGGCAGGGAGTTTGTCGATACTGCCGCGAAAAAGGTAACGGAGACCCGGAAAGGAATTGAGAAAAGCATCGGAAAGCTTTTTGGTAAAGATGCCGGGAAGTCCGATGAGAAAAAGTCTGAAAGCAAGGAAAATAACGAAAACAAGAAGAAAGAAAAAAATTAAAAGAAAATGAGATATTCCTTTTCCCCGAGAT
>JBGPQS010000080.1:0-6232 GCA_041489235.1 Thermodesulfovibrionia bacterium | reverse complement strand
CTCTAACGGGATTGCCGGAGATTTTCCTAAAATTAAAAGGCTTTTCAGAATCAGGGGAACTTCATAATGTCTTTACTTGAATTGAGAGGGATTTCTAAGTTTTTCGGCGGACTTGCAGCCCTCAACAGCGTGTCCTTTGGTGTAAATAAGGGAGAAATCTTTGGCCTTATCGGTCCAAATGGCGCAGGGAAGACTACTCTTTTTAACGTAGTGAACGGCTTTTACAAACCTTCTAAAGGTGAGGTTCTTTTTAATGGGAGGAAAATATCTAACCTGAAACCCCATCAGATATGTGGACTCGGGATTGCAAGGACATTTCAAGTAGTTAAGCCTTTGCAGAGGATGACCGTCCTTGATAACGTTATTGCTTCAGCTTTCCTCAGAGCAAAGAGCAAGGATCAGGCAGAGGAAATCGCTGTTGAAACCCTTCAATTTTCCGGGCTATACGATGATAGGAATATAAAATCAAAAAGTCTCCCCTTAGGCAAGAGAAAAAGGCTTGAGATTGCGAGGGCACTTGCAACAAAACCAGAACTGCTTCTCTTTGATGAATCCTGTGCAGGGCTCAATCCTTCTGAACTTAATGAGTCAATCGAAATTATCAAAAAAGTAAGAGAGAGAGGAGTAACTATATTAATTATCGAGCACCACATGAAAGTTATTATGTCCATTTCTGACAGAGTGGTTGTATTGAATTATGGTGAAAAGATTGCCGAAGGCACACCTATGGAAATAGCGAATAATCCTCTTGTCATTGAGGCATATCTTGGAGATGCCCAAAGTGCTTGAGATAAAGGATATAGATGTTTTTTATGGTGATGTTCAGGTAATCTGGGGTATTTCTTTTGAGGTAAAGCAAGGTGAGGTTGTTGCGCTCATAGGTGCAAACGGGGCAGGAAAATCAACTACCCTGAAGACAATCTCAGGAATATTAAAACCTAAAAGGGGTGAAATATTATTTGATACTATGCCTATATATAAAATGGACCCTTATAAGCTCACTGAAGCCGGAATAGCCCACGTGCCAGAAGCAAGGAGGCTCTTTGTAGAAATGAGTGTAGAAGAAAACCTTGATATGGGAGCATTAAAAGGAGAGGCAAAGGCCAATAGGGGAAAAAGCAAGGAGATGGTATATGAATTATTTCCCTGGATTAAAGAACGCAAAAAACAGATTGCAGGGACATTAAGCGGTGGAGAGCAACAGATGCTCGCCATAGGGAGGGGTCTGATGTCGAAACCAAAACTAATGATGTTTGATGAACCTTCTCTTGGCCTTGCTCCAATTCTTGTAAGGAATATATTCAATGTGATAAAGAGAATAAGGGATGAAGGGACGACCGTTCTTATTGTTGAACAAAATGTGAAACAGACCCTTTCAATCGCTGACAGGGCATATGTGCTCGAAAACGGGAGAATCGTTCTCAAGGGAACGGGCGAATCGTTACTCGTTGACGAACATGTCAAAACAGCATATCTTGGTGTATAAACAAAAGATATATGATGCATAATGCACGATACATACATCCTGAATCGTGTATCCTGTATATTTTAATTTGAGGAGGTGAGATTATGTTTGTATCAAACTGGATGACCAAAAACGTGTTTGCAGTAACCCCTGATGACAGTATTTCGGATGCAATAAGGTTGTTGAAAGAAAAGGGGATAAAACATCTTCCGGTAGTAGAAGGTGACAGAGTAAGGGGTATATTGTCAGATAGAGATATTAAAGAGTATACTCCTTCCAAAGCGACAACACTTGATATATATGAACTTCATTATCTCCTTGCAAAAACGAAGATCAAGGAGGTCATGAAAAAACAAGTCATCACCACTACACCTGATACTCCAATAGAAGAAGCAGCAATGATTTTGTATGACCGGAATATTGGATGCCTGCCTGTTGTAGAAAATGAGAGGCTTGTGGGGATCATATCTGAAAAAGACATCTTTCGTACCTTGATTGATATAACAGGGATAAGAAAAGGTGGACACAGGATCAACATAATAGTTTCAGACCGCCCGGGCTCAATAAAGGAAGTGGCTGATATGATAAGAAAATATGGCTTTATGCTCCAAAGCATTCTCACATCCTATGAAGGATTAAAAGAGGGCTATAGAAATATTGTGATAAGAACGAAAGGCACAGGTGATTTTGAGAGTCTTCAGGCAGAGCTTGAAAAAACATATAAGGATATCATTATAAGAAAAGGCTCATGACTTACAGGTGGCATACAGGTTCTTTGGCATGGCTTATTCACAGGGTTACGGGAATTGCACTAACGCTCTATATCTTTCTCCACATTTATGTCCTGAGCCATATCAAAGATCCTGTTCAATTTGAATCACTTATGAACCTCTTCAAAAACCCCTTTGTGAAAGTTGGAGAGATTGGACTTGTTGGGTTAGTTGTCGCCCACTCCCTTAACGGATTGAGACTCACATTTATCGATGTTGGGGTGTCAACCAGGCTCCAGAAGCCTATGTTCTGGACAGCTTTTGCCATAGGTATCTTGATTCTCATGGTTGCTGCATGGTCTTTCATTGGAGGGATGCATTGATAGGCGTAATAACGTGGTTATTACAGAGGGTGAGCGGGGTAATTTTAGTCGCAGGACTTCTCATCCACTTTTATTTGATGCATTTTAGTGGTCCAGAACAGCTTACCTATGCGTCTGTCACTAACAGACTTTCAAATCCATTCTGGATTGCCTTTAACGTCATCTTTCTTCTATCAGCAATCTACCATGGATTTAACGGGTTGTGGGGAATTGCATTAGAATATGTCAGTTCATTAAGGCTATTGAGGTTTTTTCAGACCTTTATCCTGATAGCTGCTTCAGCACTTTCTGCAACTGGAATATATATACTCGCAATCTAAACCAAGCAATTCATGAAATCTTACCCACCAATTTCAACACATTTTCTCGCTTTGAAGGGCAGATGTGCTGATAAAAACTTTTCCAGCAACACCTTATAGCCCTTGAGACTGGCCAGCCAGCCTTTATTTGAAATACACGTAACGTTATATCTGCATTCATGTGTATCATAATAAAATATTGTTGCTTTGAAAAGGTTTTGAAGTATGTCTGCCCTTTATTGTATGCAATGTTTAGGTTTAGTTATCCCTTTTTTGTTTCTGAAAAACCTGGCTTCGTCATCACTTCTGGTTTCAAAATCTTCTCTGCCTTTTCTTTCGAAAGATACCCCATTTCAACCACTACCTGCTTGACTGTCTTTCGCTCCTTCAGAGCTTTTTTTACAACCTCAGCTGCCTTATCATATCCAATGATGGGATTGAGCACAGTTGCGATTATCGGATTCATATGGATAAGTTTTAGAATATGTTGCTCATTGACTTCAAACCCTTGAATGGCTTTCTCCGCAAAAAGCTGCGATGCATTTGCAAGGATGGTAATGGACTGGATTATATTATGTGCGATTACAGGCAACATCACATTGAGCTGAAAATCTCCCATTGAGTTAGCAATTGATATAACGGCGTCATTCCCCATAACCTGTGCGCATACCATCCTCACTGCTTCTAAAATTACCGGGTTTACCTTTCCAGGCATTATCGATGAACCTGGCTGAAGCGAAGGAAGTCTTATCTCAGATAACCCGGTTATTGGTCCGCTATTCATCCATCTCACATCATTCGCTATTTTCATAAGACTGGTTGCCAATGTTTTGAGCTGGCCTGAAAGTTCAACCACTGCATCCTGTGATGATTGGGCTTCAAAGTGATTTTGAGCTTCTATAAATGTTATACCTGTAAGTTCTGATAAGACTTCCGAAACTTTTTTACCAAATTGAGGATGTGTGTTTATCCCCGTACCAACTGCGGTGCCACCTATTGCAAGCTCTGAAAGTCTCGGTAATGTATTGTCAATTCTATTTATTGAATATTTTATCTGAGTTGCCCATCCTGATATCTCCTGTTGCAATGTGATCGGCATTGCATCCATGAGATGGGTTCTTCCAGTTTTCACGACATTTTTATAATTTTTAGATTTATTCTCCATGGTTTTATAAAGCAATCCAAGAGAGGGCAGGAGAAGTTCTTTTAACTGGAGATAGGCAGCTACATGAATTGCAGTCGGTATCACATCATTTGATGATTGTCCCATGTTTACATGATCATTGGGATGGACAGGTGATTTGGTATTCTTGCGACCGGTTACTGTTTCATTTGCTCTTGTTGCTATTACTTCGTTTGCATTCATATTCGTGGATGTTCCTGAGCCTGTCTGGAATATGTCCAACGGAAACTGGTCATCAAACTTGCCTTTTACGATTTCATCGCAGGCTTGAATTATCGCGCGGGCAAGCTTCTTATCCAAAATTCCAAGTTCAACATTAACCTTTGCACAAGAGAGCTTTATGTGTCCGAGTGAGCGAATGAAGACTACTGGGAATGGGATTCCACTTATGGGAAAATTCTCAATGGCTCTCTGGGTTTGTGCTCCCCAATATGCATCCTTTGGAACTTTTATCTCTCCGAGTGAATCTTTTTCAATTCTATATTCTTGCATTGAATAAGTTTAGCAACATTTTTGGACAAATTCTACTGATATCTGCAGTTGTTTTTACGTCCCCAGCACCTCTCTTATTAATTTCAAAAGTTCCTGCGGTGAAATAGGTTTTAAGACAAAGTTTAATCCTTCTTCAAGGATTCCTTTCCTGTGGATGATATTTTCAGCATAACCGCTCATAAAAAGTGCTTTGATATCAGGCCTTATCTTCTTTATTGCATCATAAACTTCTTTGCCGTTCTTCTTTGGCATTATGACATCAAGCAGAAGAAGCTCAATCCTGTCTTTATTCTCCATGAATCTGTTTATCGCATCCTCTCCATTGACTGTTTCTATCACCTTATAGCCAAATTCCTCAAGTACAGTTTTTGTATAATTTCTTACATCAATATTATCTTCAGCTATCAGTATCGTCTCTTTTCCCCCTATTGGAGTTGCAATTACTTTTGGTTTTGTTTCTTCAACCTCCTCTTCAATTATCGGGAGATATATCCTAAATGTTGTACCTTTATCCAATTCGCTATACACGTCAATATTGCCGTTGTGCTGTTTCACTATTCCATAGACGACTGCAAGCCCAAGCCCTGTGCCTCTTCCACGTTCTTTGGTGGTAAAGAATGGCTCAAATATAAGTTCTTTTGTCTTTTCATCAATACCTTTACCTGTATCTGCAACTGAGATAAGGGCATATTCCCCGGGTTTTCCATAACCACTGGTTATTATATATTCTCTATTTAATTCCACAATTTCTGTACTTATGGTAAGTGTCCCCCCTTCTGGCATTGCATCTCTTGCATTTGTAGCAAGGTTCATCAATACCTGCTCTATCTGACCACTGTCTGCCATAACTATTAAATCCCCAATTCCCCCTTGCCCCCCTTTACCAAAGGGGGGTGTGGGGGGATTAAGTATGGTTTTCAGTTCAATATCTTCTCCTATAAGCCTTAAGAGAAGTTTTTCTACATTCTTTACAATATCGTTGAGATTAACCGGTTTTGGATTGATTATCTGCTTCCTGCTGAACGCAAGAAGACCATGGGTTAAATTTGCAGCCTTCTCAGATGACAGCAGTATCTGATTAATATACGCCCTTAATGGATCATCCTCTTTTATCTTCATCTGTAAGAGGTTTCCATACCCTATTATTGCGGTGAGGATATTGTTAAAATCATGGGCAACACCTCCGGCAAGATGGCCAACAGCTTCCATCTTCTGTGCCTGAAGGTACTGTTCTTCAAGCCTTTTTCGCTCGGTAATATCACGGAATGTGACAACAGCACCTTTTATGATACCTTCTTCGATAATCGGAGTACTGGTATACCTGACCGGGAAACTGGTTCCATCCTTCTTGAAGAAGATTTCATCCCTTATATTATTGGGAATACCATTCTTTAATGTCTCATAGCTTGGACATTCTTCATAGGGATACGGTGTGCCATCCAGTTTCTTGTAGTGAACCAGCTTGTGCAGGTTCTGTCCGATGAGTTCCTCAATTTCATACCCGAGCATTCTTGCTGCGGACGGATTAACAAATGTGTGATTACCCTCTATATCTACCCCTAAAATTCCTTCTCCTGCCGAGTTTAAAATCAGTTCATTTTGATGATGGAGCCGTTCAAGCGCATCTTCCTGCTGCTTGCGCTCGGTGGTATCATGAAAGAACCCCATTAGATGTATCTTCCCGGCAATTGTGATAGTTG
>JBGPQS010000079.1:0-6242 GCA_041489235.1 Thermodesulfovibrionia bacterium | reverse complement strand
TTTATAATGAACTCCTCAGGCAGGCTTCCATGCTATCTTTTAATGACGCTTTTCATCTCACCAGTCTGTTAATGATATCCGTTTTTCCTCTGGTTTTCCTTATGAAAAAAGGTAAGAGCACTCCCAGGGCATGATTCACTGAGATCCTTTAGTTCTTCAGCATCTCTTCAACAGTAATTCTTACAGAATCTCCAAGAGCGGTTAAATCATAACCCCCTTCAAGGACAAATAATACAGGCTTCATTGTGCATGAGAGGATATTCTGTACGATATTCCTGACACCTTCATTTGAAACCCTTATATCTGCAAGTGGGTCATTCATATGGATATCATAACCGGCAGACACAAGGATTATATCAGGCTTGAATTTTCTTGTGATCTCCGGGAGGACATTCTGGTACACGTATAAATATTCTTTATCTCCTGAGCCTGCACGCATGGTGATGTTGTATGTGTACCCCTCTCCTTTACCTATTCCCCTTTCTGAGTCATTTCCAGTGCCTGGATAGAGTGGGTACTGATGTGTACTGAAATAAAAAACCGTGTCATCATCTTCAAAAATATGCTGGGTACCATCTCCGTGGTGGACATCAAAGTCTGTAATAAGAACCCTTTTGTATCCAATCTTCTGGGCGTACCGTGCACCAATGGCTATGTTATTGAATATACAGAATCCCGATGCCCTGTCTGATGATGCATGATGTCCGGGAGGCCTTACCGCACAGAATGCCCTCTGTATCTCTTTCTCATTGCATCTTTTCACGGCTTCAATTACTGAACCGGCAGCATAGAGCGCTGCATCAAGGCTATCCTGTGACATGTAGGTGTCAGGGTCCAAGAATCCTGTTCCATGATTTTTAATCTTCTCGATGTGATGACGGGTATGAGCAAGAGCAATATCGTCATAGCTTGCCCTGCAGGGTTTTATATGAATGAGTCTTTCCCATAGACCTGAGTCTCTCAGGGCATTCACAACATAAATCAATCTTTCTTTTGTTTCAGGGTGCCCCGGGGGTGTCTCATGCCCTAAGAAGATTGCATCGTATATGAAGCCAACGGTTTGCATATGAAAGACTATATTCTATACCATAGAATTTTTCAAGCCAGAGTGTTTATAAATTCTTTATTTTCAAGATACCATCCAACAGTTTTTTTAATGCCTTCTTCTATGGAAGTTTTTGGATACCAGTTCAATCTTGTTTTAGACTTCTCAATGTTTGCCCATGTTGCAGGAACATCAGCAGGATGGCGGGGCATAAATTCTATTACCGCCTTTTTACGAAGGGCATCTTCTAAGAGGTGTATCACATACATGAGTTGAACAGGGTTGTCATTGCCGAGATTGAATATTTCATAGCCAAAAGGCTGGAGGCATTTCACTGTCCCGTCAGCAATGTCATCTATGTAAGAGAAGTCCCTTTGTTGTGAACCATCTCCAAATACAGTTATAGGGATACCGTTGTCTATATTTTTTATGAATATAAATATACTCATGTCAGGCCTGCCCGCAGGCCCATAGACGGTAAAATATCTTGGTATGCTTACATCAAGTCCATAGAGATAGTGGTAACTGTAACAGAGCACTTCAGCCCCTTTCTTTGTCGCTGAATACGGTGCTAATGGAGAATCAGTCCTGTCCATCTCGCTGAAAGGGAGTTCATTAAGACCGTAGAGGCTTGATGTAGATGCTAATACAAATTTCTTTACACCAAAATCTTTGCAACACTCGAGCAGATTTAACGTGCCTTTTACATTTGCGTCAAGATACGCCCACGGATCTTTTACAGATGCACGTACACCTGCCCTTGCCGCAAGATTGATAACTGCATCAAGAGTATAATTGGCGAATACTGTTTTTACTGAATCAAAACTGCTTATGTCAGAGTGATAAAAATTGAATTTCCCATGTGCTCTATGCTCTGAGCTCTTTGCGTTTAATTGTGTGAGCCTCCATTGTTTCAATCGAGGATCATAGTAATCATTAAGGGTATCAATTCCAATAACAGTGACGTTTTCTTCAAGAAGTCTCTCAGAGACCTTCCATCCAATAAATCCAGCACATCCTGTCACCAGAACAGTCTTCATAATGGAGTGTCTACACTCTTTTTTTCAGCCATTTCTTGGGATCAATAACGATAAATCCGTTATTCCCGTCTGAATACACAACTCTCGCTATCTTCGAGTTGAGTATCATCCTCTTGCACATCATACATGGCTCGGAATAACATTCGCTGCTTCCGTCATCTATTCCCGATATATATATTGTTGAACCCCGTAGTTCATCGGCTGATGCACGAATCATAGCATTTGCCTCAGCATGAACGCTGTGGCAGAGTTCATATCTCTCCCCGTGGGGAATCCGGAGTTCTTTCCTTGTGCATTTACCCACATCGAGACAGTCTTTCATCCCGGAAGGAGCTCCGTTATAACCTGTACTGACAATAATGTTATCTTTTGTAATGGCAGTACCGTACTTTCTCCTCAAACAGGTGGCCCGTGCTGAGACTGCCTTTGCAATACCAATAAAATATTCATCCCAGTCAGGCCTTACTTTTTTTCTGTTCTTCATAATAAGCATGATAGCTTACAGGCTTACAAGTTTGCAAGCGTACATTTTGAGTAAAAACCTTGACAAAGATAGTGTTGTGTGATAGTTTTTACCCAAGTGGAAAAGGTGAGAAAAGAGTTGGATAGGTGAGCCGAACGGAGGTATAAGATGAGCGGTGAGATAATCAAAACACAAACAGAGATTACAAAAGAAATTAAAAAATATATCAGGATTCTCAATGGATTATTAGTGCTTGTTGTGTATTGCATGTTGTTTTTAATAGTGAAGTATTTATATGAAGTGTTGGAATATGTACCGATTACCTCAACGATCGCAATAATTGTCATTGCATCATTTTTTATCGTACTGAGTATTTTTTTATCAAACAGGGCATCAAACAGGGCAATCAAAAAAATTGAAGAATACAGTTCAAAGCTTGAGACCCTCTTAAATGTAATGAGGGATATAAAGGGTGAAAGATACAGCGATGTATTGCTGGATAAGATAATGGATAGTTCTCTCGCAATGACAGGCGCTGATGCAGGTTCTGTACTGCTCATAGAAGATGAGGCCCTTATATTCAAAATAGTGAAAGGGAAAGAATCAAAAAATTTAGTCGGCACTACTATGCCAAATGATAAAGGAATTGCAGGTTGGGTGGTAAGTACAGGACAGTCTGTGCGGATTGAGGATGCAAGTGCCGACAGAAGGTTTGACTCATCAGTTGATGCCATTACGATCTATCAGACACGGTCTCTTATGTGTGTTCCTATGAGACTGAGCTCCGGAATTGTAGGAGTTATAGAACTTATAAACAAAAGGCAGGGGGATTTTACTGAAGAAGATGAAACGGTTATCTCTTATTTTGCTGACCAGGCTGCCATAGCCATAGACAGAGCCATTTTTTTTGAAGGACAGAAAAATTACGAGATACATATAACGGACATGCTGCTTGATTCTATAGACAACTATATTCTTCAAAAACGTGGACATTCGAGAAGAATTGCCAAATATAGTTTTTTGATTGCAAGGGCGATGAATATGACAGATGAAGACAAAAACAAGTTATACCGTGCAAGTCTGATGCATGATATCGGGTTTTTAAAAATCAAACTCGATGAATCTCAACCCAAAGAAGAATATAAAAAACATGTATCATTAGGATATGAATTATTGAAACAGATTACTTTTTATAAAGATGTTTCGCATATCGTACTTCATCACCATGAAAGATATGATGGCGAAGGCTATCCCGGAAGGATTAAGGGGAAAGAGATCCCTCTTGAGTCAAGAATAATCGCCATTGCAGAGGCATTCGATGCGATGACAAGTAAAAACTCATATAAGTCACCTGTTGGTTTTTCTGCTGCAATTGATGAACTGAAACAAAATGCAGGAACCCAGTTTGATCCGGAACTTGCAGACCTCTTTATAAACAATGCTGACCAGGGCATATTAGAGACTTAAAAATCACTCCATTATTTTCATGCTCTGCCTGAGATTGAAAATTCATAAGTAAGCTGTAGAATTGTGCAATCAATAAGGGAACTTTTATTGTGTGAGGAGCAGTGTGTTGTTGCCATTTCTTGTCATATTAATGAGGAAAATGTCAGTTGTATGACATGGGTTGTTGTAGTAAAACCCTTTTAAATAGTGTTGATTATGATGGTATGTTTATTGCTAAAATATTATTGAGAAAACTTATTATTAAAATTATTACACATTTATATATCTAAAACTTGACAAAAATAATGGTTTCCTATATATATAGTATATTGATAATATTGCTATTAGGTGTGCTGTTTAGATAAAAAGGAGGCACAGGATGCTAAGTAGTCGATTAATTTCTATTATGCTCATATCTTCTTTTATTCTCACGAATTTTATTCCAGTACAGGTCTTTGCTCAGGAACCCATGGCCTTTGGAGAGATTAAACCTGAAGGAGAAGTTTTTATTTTAAACTCATCCGGAAAATGGGTTGAGTTGAAGAATGTCTACCCACTCCTTAAACGTACAAAGCTCAAGACAAAAGATGGTACTGCATTTATTACAACAAAAGAGGGCTCTAAGATCGACATTTTAAAGGAAACTGAGGCTATTATTACTGTAGTGGACACAGGCTATACAGTTGATATATTAAATTGCACAGGGAACCTCTCTTTTAATATCATTCCCCCTGTAACGCTGGCAGTCACGACACCGGAGACAACACTTTTATATGTCCAGAAGGCTGAGACCCCGAGTCCAGCAAATATACGTGGAACAGTTCTGAATAAGGATACTGGAACAGAGGTAAAGAGTATCTTTGGAAAAATTAAAGTAGCCCAGCATAGCTTTCAGGAAAAGATACTGGATACCGGTGAAAGCCTGTTTGTAAGTGGGGAGTGTGTCATCGCTGCAGTCGTACCATTTCCCGCCCCGATATGTTTCCCTGCGTGCTTGTTTATCACAGGAGGCGCTATTGCTGCCTACGAAGGATTTCGTGGTGAAGGAGTCGCAACCCCGTCAGGATTTTAAACAGTTGTGCAGGGTATACTACTTAACAACATAATGACAAAAAAGTATTCCATATGTCTTCTTACACTTCTCGTCACGTCTTTTTTTGTTTACGGATGTGGTACAACTGACTATGCGACAAAAACCCCGCCAACTGTTGATTATGCGACTAAAAAGAAAACAGAAAAACTAAACGAAGCGATTATACTGGGTACAAAAAGCCAGGCCAAAACTGCGGAAGACTATGTGATCGGGCCAGAGGACGTCCTCGAGATAGATGCATACAATATTGAAGAGCTGAAAAAAACGGTGAGGGTGAATTCACAGGGAGATATTGCCCTGCCGCTTGTGGGCGTTATCAGAGCGAAAGGCATGACGATTTCACAGCTCGAGAAGTTCATCACGAGCAGGCTCGAAAAATATATCGAGGAGACTGTGGTGAATGTCTTTGTAAAAGAATACCGCAGTCAGAGGATTTCAGTTGTTGGTGCAGTAGATAAACCACAGGTGTATGCAGTCACCGGACAGAGATACCTTATTGACATGCTCATGGTGGCAGGTGGTCTTACAAAGGAAGCAGGAGACATATGTTATGTAATGCGTCCAACAAGGCCGAATATACCAAACAGCCGTGCTGAAACATTTGTGATTGACCTTGACATGCTTCTTGTGAGAGGTAACCTCAGCCTCAATATACCTGTCTTTGCCGGAGATGTAATCAATATACCAAAGGGGGGGATTGTTTTTGTAGACGGGGCTGTAAAAACCCCTGGTGTATACACCATGCGGGGAAAAACCACCCTCGTCCAGGCAATTGCAATGGCTCAGGGTGTAAATTCAGTAGCTGATGTCGGCGACATCAGAATATTCCGGGATAATGGAAAGGGTGACAGAGATATTATACAAGCTGACTACGAAGCAATCAGAAACGGGACAAATCCTGACATCCTCCTCGCAGAAAACGATATTATTATTGTACCTATAAACGGCGTAAAAAACTTTTTCAGCGGATTTATTAGTACGATAAGAGGTTTTATTAGTTTCGGGACTACAATTTATTAAAGGGATAAAAATGGCAGACGCTCAAAATGAAGATAAAAGCAAAGCGCTGGATAAACCTCGCGAATATCCATTAACCTCTCCTTCCTATAGTTATTCTATTTCTGGGGAAGAGGAACCGCATCTCAGGGACTATCT
>JBGPQS010000078.1:0-6256 GCA_041489235.1 Thermodesulfovibrionia bacterium | reverse complement strand
TATTCAAAAATTCTTTATAATAAGGGCATCATTTTCTTCAATCGCCTCCAAAACGTTGTTTCTTTCTGCTAAAATTCTATATGCTCCTCCAGCAACTGGTAAATGGCCTTACACTCGGCAGCGTATACGCTCTTATCGCACTCGGTTATACCATGGTCTACGGCATCCTTGAACTCATCAACTTTGCCCATGGTGAGATCTATATGCTCGGCGCTTATCTCGGCATCATCCTCCTAGGCTTCTTTACTGCTATAGGTCTAACATCCTACAGCCTTTCTCTTTCCCTGATACTCACATTTTTCCTGTCGATAATCTTTTGCGCTTCATACGGGTTCACAATGGAAAAGATCGCCTATAAGCCTCTGAGAAAGGCTCCCCGGTTAAGTCCACTTATAAGTGCAATTGGTGTATCCATATTTTTGCAGAATTATGTAATGCTCACACAAGGGGCTACCGATAAAGTATTCCCGCATCTTTTTGAAACCTCTACCATTACATTTATGTCAGTGAGCATGACCTACCTCCAGTTCTTTATCATACTCACTTCTGCGATAGTGATGGTATTTCTCCGTTTATTTGTAAGAAATACGAAAATAGGAAAGGCAATGCGAGCTGTTGCACAGGATAAGATAATGGCTTCTCTTGTGGGCATAAACATAGATACGGTTATCTCGGTCACCTTCATCATAGGTTCAGGTCTCGCTGCGATCGCAGGACTTATGGTTGCTATGTATTACGGTCTCGTCAACTATTACATAGGGTACATCGCAGGGATAAAGGCGTTTACCGCAGCTGTTCTCGGTGGAATAGGCAGCATACGTGGTGCGATGCTTGGAGGCCTCCTGCTCGGGCTTGTCGAAAGTCTTGGTGCGAGTTATATATCAAGTGAGTACAAAGATGCCTATGCTTTCATCATTCTGGTCTTAATATTACTTATGAAACCAGGCGGGCTTTTTGGCAAGGCTGAACTGGAAAAGGTTTAAGGATGAAAGAAAAAATATGAATACAGTGCCAGGAGAAAAAAAGAAAGAAAAGTTTTTCGGCATAAAGCCATTAGTGGTCGCACTATGGTTTGCCTTACTTTTCCTCCCTTTTAACGGGCTGCGTGCCGCATTAATCCTTTTTGTAGTTCTTTTAATTTCGATTATTTTTTTTAAATTCCTTTTCAGTTATAAAAAGATAGTTATAGAAAGGTTACAGGCTTTCTATAACAAAATACGAGCTACAGGGCTATTCTCTGCTCCATCAGTGCATATTGTTCGTTCCCTTTCACTCATATTTCTTTTTATCATTCCTTTTATTACCACAGACTACCTCATTGATGTGGCAATTCTCGCAGGTATTTACATAATTCTTGCACTCGGGCTGAATATTGTCGTTGGTTTTACAGGTCTTCTGAACCTCGGATTTGTCGCGTTTTATGCGATAGGCGCGTATGCCTATGCAATCCTGAATACTAGATTTGGACTTGATTTCTGGTCAGCCTTACCGTTTTCTATAGGATTAACTACGGTTGCTGGATTTTTTCTGGCTATACCTGCATTGCGGCTGAGGGGTGACTATCTTGCGATTGTTACTCTTGGATTTGGTGAAATCGTACGTCTCATCCTTAACAATTGGGATAGTGTCACCATGGGTCCAAATGGAATTTCAGGAATTGCCCCTCCTGTAATCATGTCTGTATCTCTCGGGAAACTTTCCTATTATTACTACTTTGTCCTGTTATTGGTTATCCTGACTGTTTTTGTCACAAGGAGGGTCTATTCCTCAAGGATAGGAAGGGCATGGGTAGCGATAAGAGAAGATGAGATTGCCTCTTCTGCTATGGGCATAAACACCGCCATATACAAACTCTATTCATTTGCCTTTGGTGCTTTCTGGGCTGGACTTGCAGGCGCTCTCTTTGCAGGGAAGATGCAATTCGTATCCCCTGAAAGTTTTACATTCATGGAATCTGTACTGATAGTAAGCATGGTTATCCTCGGTGGGCTTGGGAGCATTCCTGGTGTCATTTTAGGTGCAACTATCTTGGTCATTCTCCCTGAGATTCTCCGTGAGGTTCAACTTTACAGAATGCTCGCACTCGGTGGCGGTCTTGTACTCCTGATGATATTCAGGCCGCAGGGGTTACTTGGAGGAAAAGGTGTATCTCTTAGAGGTTAAGGGACTCTCAAAGTATTTTGGTGGTATTAAGGCTGTTGAAGAGGTAACTTTCAAAGTAAAGGAAGGTATCATAATGAGTATCATAGGCCCGAATGGTGCAGGAAAAACAACAATCTTTAACTGCCTCACCGGGCTCTCAAACCCTACAAAAGGAGCTCTCTATTTCTCCGGTACCAAACTTACAGGCCTTCCACCGCACCGTATCGTGAGATTGGGTATCTCAAGGACATTCCAGAATATCAGACTTTTCAGAGAGATGTCTGTTATAGAAAATGTAATGGTTGCACAGCATCATAGAACACGTTCAGGTCTTCTCGGTTCAATTATTCGATGGAAAAAGTTCCAAGATGAGGAGCGGGTTGTAAGAGAGAAATCTATTGAATATCTCGGACTTGTGGGTCTATCAGACTATGTAACTGCTCTTTCCGGAAACCTTCCTTATGGTGCTCAGAGAAGATTGGAAATTGCGAGGGCACTGGCGACAGAACCATCGCTGATATTACTCGATGAACCTACTGCAGGGATGAACCCGCAGGAAACTTCGGAGGTTATGAGCCTCATAAAAATTTTGAAAGAACTCGGCAAGACAGTCCTGCTCATAGAGCATGATATGAAAGTAGTGATGGGGATATCAGACTGGATTATCGTCCTTGACCATGGTGTAAAGATTGCAGAAGGTCTTCCTGCTGACATAAGAAAAGATCCTATGGTTATAAGTGCATATCTTGGAAAAGAACCATAATGCTTGAACTCAAGGATGTTCATACATACTATGGACCAATCGAGGCTCTGAAAGGTATTCACATCGAAGTAAAATATGGAGAAATCGTCTGCCTCATCGGGAATAATGGTGCAGGAAAATCTACAACTCTTATGACAATATCAGGTATTATGAAGCCTCTCTCCGGTGACATTATGTTTGAAGGGAAAAGTATTAAAGGGATTTCCCCTCATAGTATTGTGAAGATGGGTATCAGTCAAGTGCCTGAGGGGAGAAGAATCTTCCCAAAGCTCACAGTAAACGAGAACCTTGAGATGGGTGCATATTCAGTTGTCAGTGATCAGTTGTCAGTTTTCAAAAAACTAACAACTAAAAACCGACAACAAACAACCCAAAACAAAGAATTAGCAACTCAATTAGAAAAAGTCTTTGAACTTTTCCCTGTACTGAAAGAACGACATAAACAACTTGGTGGCACATTGAGTGGAGGAGAACAGCAGATGCTCGCCATAGGGAGGGCTCTTATGTCTAATCCAAAACTTTTGCTCCTCGACGAACCCTCTCTTGGCCTTGCCCCCATCATCGTAAGCAAAATATTTAAGACGATTAACGGGATTAACAGAGAAGGGGTTACCGTTCTCCTTGTAGAACAGAATGCCCGTGCAGCACTCAAACTGTCAAACAGGGGTTACGTCCTTGAAAATGGAAGAATTGCGCTCGAGGGCAAAGGAGAAGAGTTACTGAACAACGAACAGGTAAAAAGGGCGTATCTTGGAGAGTAAAAAAGTTAGCGACCAGCTGCTGGATGCCATTGTTTACCGCAACGTATAATTTGGATGCAATAGAAAGGTTTCTTTAACAGGTCTTTTTCTGCATAGAACAAAGAGGGGCGTATTCATTACGCCCCTCATATGCTCATTTCTTATTTCTTTTTTCTTTTTTAGTACATCTCTCCGCCCATGCCTCCACCATGCGGCATTTTTGGAGACTTCTCTTCCTCCGGAATATCTGTGACCATTACAGAGGTTGTGAGCATCAATGCTGCAACTGATGCTGCATTTTGAAGAGCATACCTTGTGACCTTTGTAGGGTCAATAATCCCTGTCTTTATCATATCCACATATTCCTCTTTATCTGCATCAAAGCCAAAGTTAATCTCTTTCGAGTGCTTCACCTTCTCGACCACAACCGCGCCTTCGATACCAGCGTTGTTCACTATCTGTCTAATTGGCTCTTCAAGTGCCCTTTTCACTATATCAACACCTATCTGCAGGTCGTTTTCGAGTTTAAGTGCCTTGAGTGCAGGTAAACATCTCAGGAATGCAACACCTCCACCAGGGACGATACCTTCTTCAACAGCAGCCCTTGTTGCATTAAGGGCATCTTCGACCCTTGCCTTCTTCTCTTTCATTTCTGTTTCTGTTGCTGCACCAACATTGATTACCGCAACACCACCAACAAGCTTTGCAAGTCTTTCCTGGAGTTTTTCCTTGTCGTAGTCAGATGTTGTCTCGTCTATCTGTGTCTTTATCTGTTTTACCCTTCCCTGAATCTTTGAAGAGTCTCCCGCACCTTCAACAATTGTTGTATTTTCTTTATCGATATTAATTTTCTTTGCCTTTCCAAGATCAGAAAGCTTTACGTTCTCTAACTTAATCCCGAGGTCTTCAGAGATCATTGTACCGCCTGTGAGGACTGCAATGTCCTCAAGCATTGACTTGCGTCTCTCACCAAAACCCGGTGCCTTCACCGCACATACCTGAATTGTCCCGCGGAGTTTATTCACCACAAGTGTTGCAAGGGCTTCACCCTCTACCTCCTCAGCAACAATTAACAAAGGTCTCCCCATCTTCGCAATCTGCTCAAGTATCGGGAGAAGATCCTTCATGCTCGATATCTTTTTCTCATGGATGAGAATAAACACATCCTCAAGTATGCACTCCATCCTTTCAGGATCAGTAATGAAATAGGGCGATATGTATCCCCTGTCAAACTGCATACCCTCGACAATGTCGAGCGTTGTTGCCATGCTCTTTGCTTCTTCAACCGTAATTACTCCATCTTTACCTACCTTGTCCATTGCTTCTGCAATGAGCTCTCCAATAGACGAATCATTATTTGCAGAGATTGTACCGACCTGCGCTATCTCTTTTTTATCCTGGACGGGTTTACTTAGTTTCTTCAGTTCCTCTACAACTACCTCTACTGCTTTCTCAATACCCCTTTTAATGTCCATGGGGTTTGCACCTGCAACAACATTTCTAGCTCCCTCCCGATAAATGGCATGTGCAAGGACAGTTGCTGTGGTCGTTCCATCACCTGCTACATCAGATGTTTTTGATGCAACCTCTCTCACGAGCTGGGCACCCATGTTTTCCCCTGGATCTTTCAGCTCAATCTCTTTCGCAACTGTCACACCATCCTTTGTTATAGTTGGGGCACCAAATTTTTTGTCCAGAATTGCATTCCTTCCTTTTGGACCCAGAGTTGCCTTTACTGCATCGGTCAGCATACTCACCCCTCTGAGTATAGAGCTTCTTGCTGCCTCATCAAAAATAAGCTGTTTTGCCATTTGTTAAAACCTCCTTATGTAACCATTAAATTTTTTAACCTTCAAGAATGCCTAAGATGTCTTCTTCCCTGATGATAAGGAACTCTTCCTCATCAATCCTGATCTTAGAGCCTGAATACTTATCAAAAAGAATAGTATCCCCTACCTTCACCTCCATAGGCTGACGTTTGCCGTCCTCGGTAACCCTGCCTGAACCTACTGCTACTACGGTACCTCTCTGAGGTTTCTCCTTTGCAGCATCAGGGATATAAAGACCCCCTGCTGTTTTTTCTTCTTCTGTGGAGTACTTGACAAATACCCTGTCTCTAAGTGGTTTAAATTTCATAGCACATCTCTCCTTTCTTTACTGTTGGATTTTTTTGTTTTGTTAGCACTCAATGTAAGTGAGTGCTAATTATAATAAGGAAAGGTTGCAGAAAGCAAAGGCTTTTAAAGGCTAAAAAGCACTAAAATTCAATGAATATTTCTAATTATCTTTTAAATTCATTTATTTTCTGAATATTTTAAGCTATATATCTTTCTTTTTATCTTCTATGAAACCTTCGATTACCTCTTTATAGAAATCGCTTATGGCTCTCACTTCTTGTGAAACTCTATTTTCGTAAAGTTTCAAACCCTCTTTTATTTCTGCGGCGAAGGCAGTATAAAAATTACCATTTCTGATAGATTCTTCCACTTTCATAGTGTTATAGAGATATATGTCTGATACGATAATCCTTGCAAGCCTTTTAGCCTTCTCTATTCTCTCGTCAAGAAGCGGCAGTTCTGTGATAACCTGTTGCGTCGTTATCCGGGGCTCC
>JBGPQS010000077.1:0-6287 GCA_041489235.1 Thermodesulfovibrionia bacterium | reverse complement strand
GTGTTACTCACCCGTCCGCCACTAATCCCGATGAAGTATTGCTACTTCATCGAGACCCGTTCAACTTGCATGTGTTAGGCACGCCGCCAGCGTTCGTTCTGAGCCAGGATCAAACTCTCATGTGAAATTAAAAAACTGACTAGGGCCTACTCTAAAGTTTTCAAAGAACTCCCCACAATACCTTGGGTTTGAGTTATCTAAGGCTTCAATAAAGTGGGTATCTCGGCAGATGCTTAGGCTTCCCCTTTGCCTAATCAGACTTTGGGGCATGCATCACTACATCCGCACTCTGATTCCCTTTCCTAAATATGTTCCCTCAGCTCTCCTCAGCCCAAGGTACCGTAGAGAAAAAAGTAAACCATTAAGTGGTTTATTTTATCAAAGAACCACTTGGCTTTATAAGCTATGCCAAACCTTCTATATATAGCATACCATTTTCAGAAAGATAGTCAATAGAGAAATATATTCGATTATAGCAGAATATTGTTGAAATTATGGAGATTTAATAGTAAAACTTCTTAATATCTCTAATTTTCATTAATTATAATTATTTTAAAAATGCTTTTGCATGAGCAAAAAATGTCTTTAGACTGGTTATTTTTTAAATCTCATAGAAGAAGAAATTACTCTCCTTTTCTTCCCCAATGGTGGATTCAGGGCCATGTCCAGGAAGAATCTTAACTTTATCTGAAAGAGACATCAATCGTTTAAATGATCTTTTTAGTTTCTCAATATCTCCTCCATAAAAATCTGTTCTTCCCACAGATCCTGCAAATAATGTGTCCCCTGTAATCAAAATGCCTTCTCCGTAAAGGCAGATTCCTCCAGGACTGTGGCCTGGGGTATGAAGCACTTCTAATTTCAAATTTCCAATCTCTAATTTATCTCCATCTGAAATAAATATGTCAGGTTCCGGCAATGGATCAAGCTCATAACCCCATATTGCCGCCTGTTCACTAGCTCCTTTGTAAATCTTGTACTCATCTCGATGAATAACAATTTTTGCCCCTGTTTCCTTTTTTATATCAGGGACTGCTCCCACATGATCAAGGTGGGCATGCGTACAAAGTATATATTTAACCTTAAAATTATTTTCATTAATTAACTCAAGAATTCTGTCAGGTTCGTCACCCGGGTCAATGATCAATGTCTCTTTTGTGATCTCATCTGCAATACTATAACAGTTATTTTCGAGTGGACCGACAACAAGTTTCTCGATAATCATGTCATCTCCATATTTATTTTAATCTTTAAGTGAATATAACTGATTGGATTTAATAGATCAATAGGTCAATAAGCCAAACAATAAGGATTTATTTCCCAAGTATCGAATTTACTATGAATTTTAAATGATAAATATTGAAAGGTTTTAAGAGAAAATAATCCCCACCTGCATGAAAAAACTCGGTTTCTTTATCTTCGCAACTCATTCCTATGATTGGCAATGATACATCAAAGCTCCTGATCCTCTGAACTAATTCAATCCCGTTCATATATGGCATATTCGTGTCGGTAATCAATAGGCTGCAAGATTTTTCGTTGAGAATGTCCAATGCCTCTATACCATTGCTCGCTTCAAAAATTTCATAACCATTAAAAGAAAAAATTTCTTTAAGAAGCTCCTTAATATACTTCTCATCATCTACTACCAAAATCTTTTTATCTAAGAATTCTGGCACAAAGTATAGTACAACCATTGGTTGTGTTTGTCAATTGAAAATTACAACTATAGGATGATAGACTTTACACCCTTAACAAATTCAAAATTGGATAGCCTTTACATTTTGAGGTATATGGTCTTAATGGTAAAAGGATTCAGAAAAAATATCGGTGAGACAATAAAAAAGTACAGGCTTGCTGCCCGCATGTCCCAGATGGAGCTTGCTGGAAAGATCGGTATTTCTTATCAGCAACTACAGAAATATGAAAAGGGTATCAATAACATTTCTATATTTCGCCTGAAACAACTATCTGAAGCCTTAAAGATTCCGATCAACAGCCTTCTCGAAGGCCAGGAGCCTGAGCAAGTTGCAGAGGATATCAGTGAATATGGCTTAAGTAAAGAAGAGAAAACAATCCTTGACCTTTTTCGTAAAATTGACAATAAAGATATCAGACGAGGTCTCATCCTTGAGTTAAAGGGAATAGTAGAAATTTTAAAAAAGAAATAAGTCATTTGACTTATTTTCTGAATTTTCGCTTTACCATATCCATCACATAAAACCCCTCCTCACTCTTCAGGAGGTAACTGAGGAAAAGATATATTCCAATACATAGTGCAATCGTTCCACTCAGGTAGAATGCCTTATTGAGTGTACTGCCATGAATCTTCCATAACTCACCTTGAAGAAGCATCGCACCAATGACTCCCATAATAACTGCCGCAAAAACGGTTTTTATAAAAGAATGTAAAATTTTCCTTGTATCAACTTTTTCAAGTTTCCTTCTCAGAAAGAAAAATAAAAGTAAAAAATTCACACACGAAGCAATGCTATTCGCAAGTGCAAGCCCTCCATGCTTAAGTGGTTTCATGAGTATGACACTCAGTATAATATTTACTGCTAATGCGATTACCGCAACCTTTACCGGTGTCTTTGTGTCCTGCATCGAATAGAAACTTGCTGTGACCACCCTGACACCAACGATAGCCCATATCCCGATTGAATAAAATAAAAGAGCCTGAGCAGTACCTACCGTTGCAAAATAATCAAACTTACCCCTCTGGAAAAGTATATTCACAATTGGTTCCCTGAGTGCAATTAATCCAACCATTGCAGGGACTGTAATAAAAAAAAGCAGTCTCAGTGCAAATGAAAAATCATCACTGAGTTTGCCAAATTCTCCTTTTACCGCATGTTCTGACAGTGTGGGAAGCACAGCCATTCCCATTGCAACACCGAATATTCCAACAGGAAACTGGATAAGCCTCATAGAATAATAAAGATAGGTAATGCTCCCTTCAGGCAAAAACGAAGCAAGGATAGTACTCACAAAAATATTGATCTGTGCAACAGCCATTCCCATTGTAGCAGGAAGAATAAGTATGGATATTTTTTTTAGACCCGGATGTCTTAAATCGGGATCAGGCATAAGGCTATACCCATTCTTGAAAAAAGAGGGGAGTTGAAAAATAAACTGTAGAAGACCCCCTAATGTAACCCCTATTGCCACTGCAACAATCGGCTGTGTCGTTCTTGATGCAAATATGATAACTGCGATAATAATCGCAATGTTGAGCATTGCTGGTGCAAGAGAAGGGATAAAGAAAACGCGCTTTGTATTTAATGCTCCCATTATAAGAGCGGCGAGACTGATGAACAAAAGAAACGGGAACATCACCCTGGTGAGGAGGACAGTTAATGAAAATTTTTCAGGTGTATCGAGGAATCCAGGTGCTATGGCTGTCACAATTGCAGGAGCAAAAATAATCCCTGCGAGACAGATTAAGCCAGTAACTATTATGATAAATGTAAAAATAACTCTGACAAGCCTTTTTGCTTCTTCCTTCCCTTGCTTTGTATGGTATTCTGTAAGGACGGGGATAAGCGCAGAAGACATAGAGCCCTCTGCAAAAAGTTCTCTTAAAAGGTTTGGAATCCTGAACGCAACAAAAAATGTATCTGCAATGCCTGTTGCCCCGAAGAACTTTGCAAGGATCATGTCCTTTATGAAGCCTGTTATTCGGCTGATAAAGGTAGCAATGCTCATAAGCCCTGCTGCTTTTGCGATTTGGTGCCTTTCCTCCATACAAACAAAATTATATCACACTGAGAGTTGCAAGAGTCCTTTTAACTACTATAAAATTTGAATATGAGTATACTGAACAAAATAGTCGAGAAGAAGAAAGAAAGGCTGAATGCTGCAAAGACAAGAGTGCCCCTACGTGAGATTAAATCAATTGCATCAGATGTTGAAAAACCAAGAGATTTTAAGGCTGCAATAAAAAGAGAGTCCGGCCCTATACGACTCGTTGCAGAGATTAAGAAGGCCTCACCCTTAAAAGGTGTGATAAGGCAGGACTTTAACCCCTTCCAGATAGCATCTCTTTATGAAAGTAAGGATGTTGATGCGATATCTGTTCTTACAGAGGAAGACTATTTTCTGGGAAAGCTTAACTATCTTGAAGAAATAAAAAAAATTACAAAAAAACCACTCTTAAGAAAAGATTTTCTTTTTGATGAGTATCAGATTTACGAGTCAAGGGCACACAAAGCTGACGCAATCCTGCTCATAGCCGCAATACTTGATAAAAACAAGGCTATTGAATATCTGCAACTCGCAAAAGAACTTGGCCTATCTGTGCTTTTTGAGATACATGATTTCAAAGAACTCGAAATCGCACTCCTGATTAATGCTGATATAATTGGTATCAACAACAGAAACCTGAAGACATTATCCCTTGATATTCATACTACCTTTGAACTGAAAAAAGAAATCCCTCCTTATAAGATTATTATCAGCGAAAGCGGGATAAAAACACAGGAAGACGTGAGAAGCCTTGAAGATGCAGGTATTGATGCAATGCTGATTGGTACAGCCTTCATGGTGGCAGAGGATATCGGCAAGACAATTGACGAGTTAAGGGGGAAAAGGTAGGATAAAACCACATGTCCGTTAAAGTAAAGATATGCGGAATAACGAATCTTGATGATGCAATGGCTGCAATCGATTTCGGTGCAGATGCTCTCGGTTTTGTTTTCTTTAAGGAAAGCCCTCGTTATCTGCCACATAATGAAGCAGGTGCTATCATCAAGGCGCTTCCACCTTTCATCACAATTGTTGGAGTTTTTGTGAATGAAAGTACTGAAAGGATTGAAGAGATAATGAACCTTACCGGGATAGATGTTGTCCAGCTTCACGGAGATGAACCGCCAGAGACGTGCAATTTTTCTCGACGCATAATAAAGGCAATAAGGGTAAAATCCCTTGAAAGCCTCGATCCACTCAAATACTATAAAGATAACGTTTCTGCATTTTTACTTGATACATACACTCCTCATATACTTGGCGGAACAGGCCAAGCATTCAACTGGGATGTTGCTTCAGAAGCCAAACAATTTGGCAGGATCATCCTCGCAGGAGGTCTGACACCTGATAACATTGCTGAAGCGGTGAGACATGTAAGACCTTACGGAGTGGATGTAAGCAGCGGAATTGAGTCAGAAAAAAGGAAGAAAGACCATAAAAAGATGGAGTTGTTTATAGAGAGGGCAAAAGGAGCATAAAACAATAGTTGTTAGTTGTTAGTTCTTAGTTCTTGGTTTTAAATCAGAGCAAACTCTCACCAGAGTCTTTACATTTCCTCTCGGATTGAAATCTCCAATGACTTCCAGGAATCTCGGTTTCAATCTCTTCTTGAGTTCTGAATATATTTTATTGGTTACCTCTTCATGAGACACATAAACATTCCGAAAAGAATTCAAATAAAGTTTAAGGGATTTGAGCTCAACGATCTTTTTGTCAGGAACATAATTTATTTTAATAGTCGCAAAATCAGGATACCCAGAACGCGGGCATAGGCATGTAAACTCAGAGAAACTAACATTAATCTCATAGTCACGCCCTAAATGCGGGTTATCCCATATTTCTACTACAGCCTTCTTTATTGCCTTTTCTCCATATTTCATGAGAAAATCTAACATCTAAGATATAAAATTGTAAAGCCTCGGTGCACCCTTATATTAGGTATTGACAAATTCATTTCCCCTTTAGTATGTTATTTACAAGATATATTATCCTTGTATAAATCGTTAAAAAACCTCCCTGAATAGGCACAGTCCTTCCGGGTAATATAAAAACCACCATAGAGAATCAGAGAACCCAAATAGGAGTTTAATAATGGAAAATCCCAAAAGAAATTCAATGACAGATAGTATCCCAATTTCGGAGCTCAAAGAAAAGACTATTGATGAACTCACAGAGGTTGCAAAAGTACTCAATGTAGAAGGCGCCAGTGGCATGAGAAAACAGGATCTTATATTTGCAATACTCCAGGCACAAACAGAAAAAACAGGATATGTATTTTCAGCAGGGGTGCTCGAAATTCTCCCTGATGGATTTGGCTTTCTAAGGTCCTCCGATTACAGCTATCTGCCAGGACCTGACGACATATATGTATCACCATCACAGATAAGAAGGTTTAACCTCAGGACAGGTGATCTTGTCTCAGGCCAGATAAGGCCCCCAAAAGAAAGCGAGAGATATTTTGCCCTTCTCAAGGTAGAGGCTGTAAATCATGACCCACCGGAAGAAAATATAAACAGACCATTATTCGATAACCTTGTCCC
>JBGPQS010000076.1:0-6413 GCA_041489235.1 Thermodesulfovibrionia bacterium | reverse complement strand
ATGGCTCAAAACGAGCTCGTTACAGCCTTTGCTCTCCCCGGGAAAAACATTATCGTCATCGATTATTCAAAAATGGAGAGAACACCTTTTGACCTTATGGCTACCTTCGAGCATGAGGTATGTCATCTGCTGCTGCACCACAATATTAAAGAAAGAACTATTCCTAAATGGCTGGATGAAGGTGTTTGTCAATGGGCAAGCGGTGGAATTGCTGATATTATTAATCCCGGAGAAAAAAACATTTTAAAACAGGCTGTGTTGTCAAATACTTTATTTGCTTTGAAGGATATTTCCTTCACCTTTCCTGAACAACAGAGGGGGTTACTCCTGTCATATGAGGAAAGCAAAAGTTTTGTAGAATTTGTTGTGTATGAATATGGGACAGAGAAACTCCTATCAGTTCTCAACAGCCTCAAGAAAGGCGCGACTATTGGGCAGGCAGTACAGGAGAATCTCTCAGTCGAACTGACTGTGCTTGAGCAGAAGTGGAAGAAGAGTCTTATAAGGCAGTATTCATGGCTCTCATATATTGCAGACCACCTTTACTGGATTATATTCTTTGTAGCAGCGATGGTAACGTTAATTGGTTATCTAAAATTCAGGCGAAAACTAAGAAACTATAAAGATGATGATGAAGAAACAGGTTAACAACGTGGAGATATGTTCCAAAACTTCCTGAATCGCCCATTGTGCCTGAGACTACCAAGTGGATCTTTCTTTACTATCTCTGATTTCTTGCCATTTTGAAAGAGATCTATAATCCTGTCAAGAGATTCGTGATGAAGCCTTTCTATATATTTCGTTTCATATACAGAAGGGAGAGCGATATTTTTATCAATAAACCTGCTGAACCTTTCGTGATTTAACCCTGCAAGAAATACCATACTTTTAAAAATCCGCTTATTCGTCTTAAAAGAAAAAACAACCCTCTCAAGAGCCCTCTCGAGGAATATGTCATTCCTTACCTGAATCTTTTTATCTATAGCTCTTGCCTGAACCCAGTACTTCTTGTCAAGAATCCCATCCGACCTCAGTTCAAGAAATGTATGTCTTGCATTCTTTCTTCCTATTGTAAATCGTTCATGCGCAACAGTGTCAGCCGCAAGATGACTCATATACCCATATACAAACGCTTTCTGTTGCTGTGTCTTTGCAGCCTCAAGAAGATCAAAGGCAACGTCCCAGCTGTGAGAGCTTTTTTCGTCAGGCAGATACTTCTTCCACATAATAATATCTGCCATGAGATTGCCATAGAGAAAATCATGCCTGAATTTTCTTATCAGTGCATATATGCCTGCGGGAAGAAGCGGGCCGAGGAAAAAGATCTCGTTTCCAAGATAAATGTGCGTAAGAGGACCCCATGCAAAGGCAGGAGCAGGTACCAATAAAAATAAAATGATAAAAAATAAATTAATCACTACATACCATTTTGAAATAACTATTTAGAATAATTTTACCAAATCAGCCACAGAATATTCTATCTCATAACTCTACTCTCAAAAATGGGTGATTTGCTTACGTCATTCAGAAGCCTCACCTGCAATTCCTCTGATTATATCTTTTTTGCCAATGATCCCGGCTATTTTCCCTTCTTTTATCACAGGAAGGAGATGTATCTTTTTTTCTGTCATTATTGTGGCAATATCTTCCATGGGTGTCTCCTCATCTACAGTCACCACATCTCTTGTGCATATCTCGCCGACAGTCAATGCAGCCATCTTTTTAATCTCAACCTCCAGCTTGCTTGTACCAATAGGGATAAAGGCATCGAATAGTCTGAACACTGTAGGGATATGAAGTCTTTTGTTTTTACTTATAAGGTCATTCTCAGTGACTATGCCAACTACATTCATCTCATCGTCAACCACGGGGGTGCCACTGATCTGCTGCTTTCTGAGTATCTTTGCCAGTTCTTCTATGGTAGTGTCTGATTTCACGGTTATTACATCACTAGTCATTATGTCTTTTGCCTTCAGCATGCTCTCTCCTCAATGTATATATAAATTTTACTTCTTCTCACGAATGGTTAAGTTAACAGAAATTCCAACAATGCCTTTTGTGTATGGAGTCTATTTTCTGCCTGATCAATAACAACACTCTGAGGACCATCCAAGACATCGTCTGTAATCTCTTCGCCCCTGTGAGCAGGTAAACAATGGAGCACTATTGCGTCTTTCTTTGCATATGAAAGGATTTTATTGTTTATCTGATAACCCTTGAGTTTCACCTTTTTCGTTTTTGTCTCTTTCTCCTGCCCCATGCTTACCCATACATCTGTATATACTACATCTGCACCGTTTACTGCCTTTTTCGGGTCTCTGAGGATAACGATTTCACTTTTTGCAGAGGCTCTCGCTCTCTTGAGCACATCAGGGTCAGGCTCATACTCTTTAGGACATGCAATCGTAAGGTTTATCCCCATCCTCGAGGCAGCCTCTATCAGAGAATTTGCAACATTATTGCCATCACCTATGTATGCAAGTCGGATATCTCTGAGCTTCCCTTTCTTTTCGAGAATTGTCATCAAATCTGCGAGTGCCTGACACGGATGATGCAAGTCGCTCAGACCATTGATGATAGCGATTGAGGAATTGGATGCAAACTCTATAAGCATATCATGGTTAAAGGTCCTGATGACAATCGCATCTAAATATCTTGAGAGCACCTTTGCAGTGTCACGGATAGTTTCGCCCCTTCCAAGCTGTATCTCCTTCGGATTCATATAAATAGCCTTTGCACCGAGCTGATAGATACCTACTTCTAAAGAAACCCTCGTCCTTGTCGATGCTTTTTCGAACAGAAGGGCAATGCTTCTGCCAATCAATGGGCATTTATGTAGATCCTTACCTGATTTAAGTTCTATAGCCCTTTTAAGAAGAAGATTTATCTCCTGTGAAGATAAATCCCATAATGTCAAAAAATCCCTTTTCATATTCCTGACTCCTGATTATTTTTGCCCTCTCCTGATTTATGAGAGCCTCTTAAAAACTTCCTCAAGTGTCTCAATAAGATAGTCTATATCTTTCTTTTGTACAATAAGAGGTGGTATGAAACGCAACACATTCCCTGCAGTGCAGTTTATAAGCACTCCCTTTTCAATACATGCCTTCACGATAGGCTCACCTTCTTTTGACAGTTCCATACCCAACATGAGTCCGAGGCCCCTTATATCCACAATAAGGCCTGGGAATTTCTTCTTAAGCTCTTCGAGCCTTTCCCTCAGGTATTTACCCATTCTGTTACACTGGTCGAGTATAAACCCATCTTCAAGGAGTGTCTCGATTGTTGCTATTGCTGCGGCACATACAAGCGGGTTACCACCAAAGGTTGTCGCATGAGTGCCGGGCTGTAACGCAGGGGCAAACTTATCTGTGGTAAGCATTGCACCTATCGGTACACCGCCACCGAGTCCTTTTGCAATCGTCATAATGTCTGGCGTAATGTCAAAATGTTCATACGCAAATAGTTTCCCTGTCCTGCCCATTCCTGTCTGTACCTCATCCAGTATGAGCAGTAGAGTATGTTTGTTACAGAGTTCCCGTACGTTTTTCAGGTAATTCTGGTCTGGTACCAGCACCCCGCCTTCTCCCTGTATAGGCTCTAACATGATTGCACATGTGTTCTTTGTTATTGCTTTATTTATAGCGCTCACATCATTAAACGGAACGTGTTTGAACCCTGGTACTAATGGCTCGAACCCTTTCTGAATTTTTTCCTGTCCTGTTGCAGTAAGTGTTGCAAGAGTCCTTCCATGGAAAGAATTCTTCGCAGTGATTATCTCAAAACGATCAGAACTGACATTTTCCTTAGAATACTTACGGCTGAGCTTTATTGCTGCTTCGTTTGCCTCAGCTCCCGAATTGCAGAAAAATACCTTATCTGCAAAAGAATTCTCAATGAGCAGTTTTGCAAGTTTTATCTGTGGCTCAATGTAGTAATAATTTGATACATGGAGGAGCCGCTGTGCCTGCTTCTGTATCGCAACCACAACCCGCGGGTGACAGTGACCAAGAATATTTACTGCAACTCCACCGACAAAATCGAGATATTCTTTACCATCAGAACTCCATACCTTCATACCCCGGCCTTTCCTCAGGACGATAGGGAACCTGGTGTAGGTATTCATGATATAGCGACTTGCATCATCGAAGAATTTCTTAATATCCATGAAGTGATAATAACGGAAAATCCGTTGAAAAATCAAACCCTTACTTCTTATTTCATTTTATGTATACTATCCTGAAAAACAAAAGAAGATAGAACACATGAAATGGACTCAGTAAAATTTCCTCTCAAAGACATACAATTTGTCCTCCTTGATATGGATGGAACACTCCTCGACAAATATTTTGATGACTACTTCTGGGAGCATCTTGTTCCGGAAAAGTATGCTGAGAAACACAACATTACATTTGGCAAGGCAAAAGATGAGCTTATGAAGCTCTACAGGATCCATGAGGGCACCTTAAACTGGACAGACCTCGACTTCTGGTCAAAAGAACTTGATCTTGATATCCCTGCACTTAAAGAGCAGATACGACATCTCATAGAAGTTCATCCCCATGTTGAGGATTTTCTCAAGATGCTCAAAAGAAACAAGAAAAAAATATTTCTCGTCACAAATGCACATTACAAAGCTATTGACCTGAAACTCAAAAAAACCCGTATAGGAAAATATTTTGATTCTGTGCTTTCTTCATTCGATGCGGGTTCTCCAAAGGAGAGTCTTGAGTTCTGGAGGGAAGCAGAAAAACGTCTTGGTTTTGATAAAGAAAAAACTCTCCTCATTGATGATTCAGAAGAGATTTTAACAACAGCAAAAAAATATGGGCTCGCATATGTTCTTTACAAGGCAAAGGCAAGTTCAAATACTATACCGAAGCCCTCAAAAGATTTTTTGTCTGTTTTTAATTTTAATGAATTGATGGATGAGTCTTAGCCTACATTATTCACAAATTAAAAACTGGCAGGGCATAGTGTTTTCGCTCATTCTCGGTCTAATCGACCTCTCTACGAGTCGTAGACCGAGGTGGTCGGATCGACCAAAACCGCTCAAACACTATGTCCTGCCTGACTCGCCTTGATCACATTCTTGGGTGTCCCTTCCTGTAATCCCCTGGTCTTTCTTTCAAGCCTTTTTCGCTCCATATTCCTCTTCTCTTGTCCCTTGCCTCTCTCTGTGCATCTTGTAACTCATTGACATACTTTACATTTGGCGGGAAAGTATAAAGCATTGCATATCCATTCTTGAGCATCAAAAGGTTTATCATCTCTCCGTTACTTGTTCGGAGATATGCGAGAATGCGGCCATATTTATCCCTTTGTTCAACATCGAATTCCAGTGTTACCTTCCACCCTGAGAGACTCAAGAGTGTTTCGAGATATTTTTTTGCCTTCTCTCCCCAAGGTCTCTGTCCTAATTCAGGAGCATCTATTCCTATAAGTCTCACCTTTTCTTTCTTCCTGTTAATAACCACACTGATAGTATCACCATCATGGACTTCCACGACAGAAACAACAGACGTATCTTTGCTCCGCTGTGCTGCAGGGGGATATTTGTCATAAATGAAATAGACAATTGTAGATATAATAAAGAACAGTAATGCACCAAGCTTTAATGTCTTCCTGTGCATATTTTATTATAACTATTTACTCTTCATTTTTAATGAGAATAATTGTCATCTCAAAACAAACTGCTCCAGAGTTAAAGAAAAGCACTATAAGTATGGATTCGCTCAATGAGTCGAAGAACAATACACTGTTAAATCAATTAAGAGAAAAGAGTGTGTAGACCTGCCCTTTAGATCGCCAATATTTCCCCTTTAGAATTGCCGGAAAATGAATAAGATTAAAGTAGAATATAAAGAAAGGAGGGATTTTTATAACAGTAGGAGAAATAATGACCACAAAATTTCTTGCCGTTAAGCACGATGCGAATTTAAAGATTGTTATGAAGATAATGGCTGACAAAAATATCAGGTCTGTGTTTGTGAAGCCAAAAGACGCAGGTGATGTCCCGGGCATTATTGCCGTTAGGGATGTTGTTTTTAAAGTGCTCGCGAAGGGTGTTAACCCTGCGAAGTAAAAGCATCAGACATTGCGTCAAAGCCATTGGTTTGTGTGGATAAGGATATGAAGGTAGAGTATGCCGCCATGTTACTGGACAAATTCAATATTGCAAGGGTATGGGTAAGAGAAGGAAAGGATATTATTGGAGTTGTGTCTCTCTTAGATCTTGTCAGGGCAGCTTTAAAATAGTACGATCCGCTCCCCTGCGCTCTTTAAGGTGCAGGGGATAATATTTTCAAAAATAGCACTGGACATCATTTCTGCTTCCTTTTCCTGTTCTATTCGAATACATTCGGGTTTCCTGTCATCAAAGATAGTATTGAGAAGGGTGAGGGATTTTTTAT
>JBGPQS010000075.1:0-6416 GCA_041489235.1 Thermodesulfovibrionia bacterium | reverse complement strand
TTCTTGTCTTCATAGCTTCAAGTTATCATTGTCTATTACCATTGCCGTTTTTTCTTTACTATAGTGCGTCAGTCTTCACTGCGCCACGCACCCATCAGGATTAAGGTTATGCCCTAAGACCGTACTGCAAGGCAACCCCTTTCCGCTTAAACGCGGACCAGAAAACCTTCGGTTCCGGGTCGGGTCCATTTGTTATATCTCAGATCGCATGGTTGTGAGCCAACCCACCAGTGGCTCCCGACACGGACAGTAAAGACTCCGATAACTTTTATGTTACTGGAGTCGAGGCGACCAGGGTCAGGTCTATTTTCTTAGCATAAATGAAAAGTCAAAATAAGAACTGTATAAACACTTCCCATTTTATTAGTAGGTAACATAATTCCCGGAGAGACACACTGTTACGAATGGAAATCTTTGATTCTGTGATAAGAAGTTGAGTGCGGGATTGCAGGTGAACGCATTATTTTCTTTTAGTTCCTGACTATATATGTTTGAGTAGGGTCTTTCTACGATGTTGAAGCATTCAATTTAGTTATGCAGACCCTGGCAGACCATAAACTATCGATAAGGAGATGGAATTTGAGATGCTTTTCATCTCATTTCCCTTTTGCAGCCTCCTTTATCAAGGCCTGGCCGATAACATTCCTTTGTATCTGATTCGTGCCTTCATAAATCTGGAGAATCTTTGCGTCTCTCATCATCTTCTCAACAGGGTATTCCCTCATATATCCTGAGCCTCCCATAACCTGGACTGCATTTGTGGTAACACGCATTGCCAGATCTGTTGCAAAGACTTTCGCGATAGCAGATTCTTTTGATATCTCCTTGGCACCGCTATCAATATACCTTGCGACTGAATATACAAGAGCCCTTGCTGCTTCTATATCAATAGCCATATCAGCAAGCATATGTTGGACTGCCTGGAAACTAATTATAGGATGACCAAACTGAACACGTTGCCTTGCAAACTTTACCGCCTCTTCAAAGGCACCCTGAGCAACTCCAACACCCTGTGCACCAACTCCTGTCCTTGAATTATCGAGTGTCTTCATTGCAACAATAAACCCCATCCCTTCCCTCCCCACGATGTTATCTTTGGGAATTCTGCAATTGTCGAATATGAGCTCACTTGTGGCTGATGCTCTTATTCCCATCTTCTTCTCTTTTTTTCCGAAACTAAAATGTGGAGTTCCTTTTTCAACTATAAATGCAGAGGCACCTCTTGCTCCTTTTTCCCTGTCTGTGATAGCAATAACTGTATAAATTTCAGCCTCGCCTCCATTGGTAATCCACTGCTTTGTACCATTTACTACATATTCATTTCCTTCGAGTCTTGCTGTTGTCTGTATCCCTCCAGCGTCACTCCCCGCGTTTGCCTCTGTAAGAGCAAAGGCAACAAGTCTCTTCCCTGCTGCAATATCAGGAAGGTATTTCTTCTTCTGTTCATCAGAACCATAGAGAAGAATTGGATAGGTACCAAGGGCGTTTGCTGCATAAGATGTTGATACACCTAAGCATGCCCTTGAAAGTTCTTCAACAGCAATACAGAGATCAAGGGATCCCTTACCAAGACCTCCATATTCTTCAGGGATAAAGAGACCGAATAGGTCTGACTGGGCGAGTACTTTCATTATTTCCCATGGGAATTCTTCTTTCTCATCAAGTTCATGTCTTGCAGGAATGACCTTTTCCTCTGCAATCTGCCTCATTAATTCCTTTATCATCAACTGGTCTTCAGTTAAAAAGTAGTCCATTCTCTCTCCTCCATCTGATTAAATTAAAATAAGTAGTTCGTTGTTATTGGAAGTTAATTGTAACAGAAACTATGTTGATTTTAATAGTTTCTAAGCACTTATTTCTATTGGCCCAAAGAGGAGACTCGGGGCGCCGATGTTCCCATAAAACCTGAAATCATCACCCACTGCCTCTATTTTTTCAAACAAGGATAATAAATTCCCTGAGATTACTGCTTCTTTCACAGGAAATTCGATCTTACCATTTTCAATCCACAGTCCTGAAACACCAATTGAAAACTCTCCGGAAACAGGGTTCACTGTATGTATTCCCATGGCTCCTGTTATGTAAAGGCCTTTATCTGCAGCTTTGAACAATTCATTGAATGTCAACACATTGGACTTTGAAACAGCTTCTATATATAGATTTGATATTCCAACAGACGGAAGTCCAGAAAATCTATTCCTTATTGCATTGCCCGTTGACAAAACCCTGTCTTTTTTAGCCGTGTATGTATTATAAAGATACCCTTGAAGAATGCCCTCTTTTATCAGAATCTTTTCCTCTGATGCTACGCCCTCATCATCAACAGGTTTACTTCCGAGTTTTCCAGAAAGAAGCCCGTTATCAATGATATTGATTTTTGGGCTCATCACCTTTTTGCTCATTTTACCTGACAGAAGAGATTTACCTTTCTGTACATTTTCTGATGAGAGGAACGATGCAAATATTTCCATAAAATCTGCTGCTACTGCCTTGTCAAGGATTATATGAGTCTTTACCGTATGGATTCTTCTTGATCCAAGGAGCTGAACCGCAAATCGTGCAGCGTTTCGACCTACTTCTTCGAAAGAGACCTGATTAAGAAACCTGCTTCCTTCAAAATCCCATCCCATCTGGCTTTCTGTTCCATTCTCTGCTACAGCCATAATCTGTGCTATACATGTTGTTGAAGAATATTGAGTATTTATCCCTTTAGAATTTACTATTACTACATCAGCACTTGAAAATATCCCCAGAGCTTTTCTTATTTTCTTAATTCGTTTATCCACTTCATATGATGCATTCTCTAATATACATACTTTTTTTGTAGCCTCATTTTTTTCTATCGCACTTATCTCGGGATCGAATATGTCAACACTCTTTGAGTGACACGCTGCAGGCAATTCAAGGTATTCATCCTTATCAGCCCATCTCGCAGCCTCAACTGCATTATCCACAACAGAATGAATGTTGCTCCTGTCTGTTGAATATGAAAAACCGAGAGATTTCTCTTTGATTACACGAAGTGAGTATCCAAAACTAAATGAAGATTCAAGCGCATCTATCTTCTTGTCTTTTACCTCAATTGACAGTTTCTTTGAAGACTTTATATAGACCTCTGCCTCATCAGCACCTTTTTTAATGGCAAGGGTTAAAACTTCTTCTGCAAATTCCTTTTCATTACTCATAATAAGTAGCTGAGGCAGTTTCAGACTCCCAGACAGTTACTGCAGAAAGATTGATGGTATCATTACTCAGTCTTTTTTTAAGAGAGTCATAAATCCACTTTGCAACATTTTCTGAAGATGGGTTTTTTTCGGTAAAGGGAAATATCTCATTTAAAAAACTGTGGTCAAGTGGTGCAATAACCTCATCTGTAAGTCTCTTAAGCTCATGAAAATCTATTGCGATATCTATTTCATTAAGCCTCTCTGCAATCACATGCACCTGAACCCTCCAGTTGTGGCCATGGAGCTTTTCACATGCCCCTTTATAGCCCCGAAGCTGGTGTGCAGCAGAAAAAAATGTTTCTATCATTAATTCAAACATCTGTTACGTTTTATGTCTTTTTCTTGAAAATTGATATATAGGGCAGGTTTCTAAATTTATTGTCATAATCAAGGCCATAGCCAATTACATATTCATTTGGTATCTCAAACCCAACATAATCTATGGGGACATCTACAATTCTTCTCTCTTTCTTATCCAGAAACACACATATCTTAAGACTTCTGGGGCAACGTGCAAGAATCCTTTCCCTTATTTGATTGAGAGTGATACCGGTGTCTATTATATCATCTATTAAAAGCACATCTTTGTCTGATATCTCTTCTTTCACATCGTAGTAAATCTTCACCTCTCCGGTAGTAACAGTTTTCACATAGCTTGAGGCGATAATAAAGTCAATACAAAGAGGAATGTTAATAGCTTTGACAAGTTCTGAAAAAAACATGAAAGCCCCCTTGAGAACTCCTATGGCTAAGATTTCTTTTCCTGCATAATCATCTGATATTCTGTCTGCAAGTTCCTTGACTTTTGCCTGTATTTTTTCATTTGTTAGTAAAGGTTTTCCTGTAACCATTCATTCCCCCTCTATTTTCTTTCACACAATAATAACTGTATTAAATTAAAAATTCAATTGGCAATCACGAGATAATCATAAAACCATTTTGAATACCATTTTCATTAATGATGTTATAATAAATCAATTAAAGTGCACTGAAAATGTCTATTAAAGTATTCTATACACCATTTCAATACAAAGGTATCACTGAGACTTTATTTCAGTTAACGGCAGATAGAGTAAAAGGGCCTGATTATTCAAAAATCCTTTATATTGCCCCTACTCCGAGAAAGGTAAAAGATAGCCAGCAAAAATTTCACTGGCTCGTAAGGTCTGATTATATTCCCCCTGAGATGCTGACGATTAAACAACTCTCGAAAAGACTCTATTCTCTTTATGGAGACAAAAACGTGATAACCCACCCTCTTATACCAATCATCATTTCACAACTTTCAGGCAGGGGGATAGGCTTTGCATGTCTTATCACTGATTTTATCAATGAGGCGAAACAGTATCATCCAGACAAAGACATTGACACTTTACGTAACCTATTAAAGGACATTTTTTATAATCTCAACATCCCTGAAGATGTTTCACGTAGGGCAATGGAAGCCCTTGAAATCTTTAAGGAATATCAAGAACTACTTACTCGAAACTCAGTTTTGGATGAGAATGATATAATGGCAACCTGTCCCTCCCTGATTCAACAGAATAACTATAGTCCGGAGATCCTCATACTTGATGGATTTTATGAACTTACCAGATCAGAGGAAGCAATTTTGAAGGCATTACTCGAAAATGTGAAGTATGCACTCATCTCCATGCCTTATGAGATTGATTATTCTTATATAACAGACAGTTATAATATATTTATAAGAAATAACTTTAAGTGTGAAGAGGTCTATTTATCTTCTGAAGATCATGATTTGAAACCTTCTTACTACTCATATCCCGGAAAAGAAGAAGAGATTGAGGGAATTGCTAAACATATAAAAACCTCTTTTCTGTCCGGAAAAATGAGAGACTTAGAGAGAGTTGTAGTTACCTTTCCAAAACTATACGAATATTCAGATGTGGTATCCCGCATTTTCAGGAGATATGGTATACCCTATACCTTATCAATTCCGGAACCTGCTGGAAAAACACGCCCGTTTCTTGATGTGTTATCATTGCTTGAATCAGTAGCTGATGAGTACACGAGACTTCCCTTTTCCCGCTTTCTTACCTCTCCCTATTTTAAAAATATGCCTTTACTATTCAGGAAATGGATACCTATGCTCTGTCTTAGAGCAGGCATAATCAAAGGGAAAGACACATGGCTCAACCTGTCAAAGACAGTCTTCAGTCTTCAGTCATCAGTCATCAGTATTCCCTCTCAGATTGAAAAAGAGCTTAAGCGGGTATTTAAAAAACTTTCACCTCTTGAATCAATAAGGAACAACGGGAGCTACAATCAATATTGTAAAGTTATCTTGGATCTTCTCAATGACTTTGGTTTCTCCGATGTCATGAGCGATAAGACAGATTTAATGGAACAGGCAGAAGAGATATTTAAAAAACTTTCCTTTATTGACATCGTGATTCCTTATTCCTCAAAGCCCGGGCTTAACACCCTGCGTCACTTCAAAGATTCCTTGAAAATTTTTCTGAATAGTACATTTACAGAAAAAGAAGGTATCGGCGTGCAGGTTATGGATTTTTTTGAATCAAGAGGAATTGAACCGGTGTATCTCTATTTCGGAGGGTTAAAAGATGGAGATCTTCCTTCAAAGCCTGACATTGACCATGTACTTCCTGATACGGTGAGGACGAAATTTGGTCTCGTAAACTTGAAGAAATATTTATTCCTTCAGAATTTTTTATTTAACAGGACAATCGCCTCAACAAAGAATTTTCACCTTTCTTATCCTGTAATGGAGGGAGATAAATTGTTTCTTCCATCCCCATTCCTTCCATGGGAAAAAGCGGCAAAAGAGCAGATTCCGGGAATCTTTTCAAAGGAAGAAGAACTTATCACAAAAGGCAAAACTCCTCTTGAATCATATGTGAAGGAAATAGAATTTGCAGGGGATAATTTAATGAATAAACATTTTGGAGAAACCTTATTTATAAGAGTCACTGATATAGATGCTTATAGAACCTGTCCAAGGAAGTTTTTCATTGAAAAAACCCTTCAGCTTAATCCTCCTGAGATAAAAGAGTACGAAATAGAGAGAATGCTTCTCGGTATCATAGCCCATGAGATAATGCAAAACCTTCTATCAAAACCATTTATAAATGCTGATGATCTCAGGAATAAAGCAGAAATACTGTTAGACAAACTATTGTCCAATAAGCCTTTAGAAGATTACTGGAA
>JBGPQS010000074.1:0-6491 GCA_041489235.1 Thermodesulfovibrionia bacterium | reverse complement strand
CATCCTTCTCTAATAAATTAAACCCCATATTTTCAAAAACGTCAATGTCCTTTGCCTTCGTAATAATAATAGCATGTCTGCCATTTTTCATTAAGCCCATTACATCATTCTTATCTCTTATGGTTATCACTTTATGGCCTGAATAAAAGACAATGCTTGGATTGTTAATACTATAAACAATTAAACTCTCATCGATATAAAGTCTGTCCCTTGCATACAAGCTATATTTATGAAGTGTGCCTTGAAGATATTGGTTTGCAATAGGCAATGCCTTTACTGAAAGTATAAATAAAAAGACGATCATAAGGCTTGACAGAACACCATAAAGATGTTTTTTCGTAAAGGCAGTATAAAAACTTAGAGTTGCTATTATCATAGTTATTGCAATTAAAAGAAATATCCAGTCAGCATCATAAATCTTAAATTTTAAGAGATATCCTCTTAAAATCAAAAAGGAAACACCTATAAGCACAGATATAATTGCCATAAATAGATGTGAATATTGCAACCATCTATTACCCTGCACTTTCATGCCAGAGGCAATAAGAATAGATGCAGCAGGTAATGCAGGGAGGATATAGTTGGGAAGCTTTGTTGTGGACAGTGAGAAGAATATAAATATGAACGCAAACCATATAAAGGCAAATAAAAAAAATCTATCTTTCTCTTTAAAGGCATTCCTGATTCCAGCAGGAAGGAATACAATCCAAGGGAATAGCCCTATAATTAACGCTGGAATGTAATAATACAGAGGACCCTTGTGTCCAGATATGACATCTGCATATCTCTTGAAGTGATGTTTTATAAAAAACTGGTCAAAGAACTCTTGGCCGTTAATGGATAATTGTGCAATGTACCAAGGTGATGAGACAAATAAAAAAAGTATTGTTCCCTTTAGATTGAAGACCTTTTTAATACCCTTCCACCCATCTGTAACAATCATATATATAATTGCGATGCTAAAAGGAAATACTATCCCTATAAGTCCTTTAGTAAGAAATGCAAGGGCTGAAAATAGATAAAATCCATAGATATATACATTGTCATTTCCCAAAGAAATTTCCTTTCCAACTACAGAAGAGTAAAAAGAGAATAGAGAGAGGGTTACGAAAAGGGTCAATGTCATATCTGTCACTGCAGCATGGGAATAAACAAGAAAATATATGGATAGAACCAATGATGTCGCAGCATAAAAAGCACTTTTTTCATCATGAGAATGTTTTATAAAGAGGAAAACTGATAATATAAGCAAAAGTGAAGCAATTGCAGATGGAAATCTTGCACTTAATTCACTTATCCCCAAAATCTTATAAGAGACAGCCATTAACCAGTAAAAAAGAATGGGTTTGTCATAACGATTTTCTCCATTGTAGGTTGGTGTTATCCAATTACCACTTTCTACCATCTCCTTTGTTGACTCTGAAAATACAGCCTCATCAACATCAAAAAGTGTTACAGAGCCAAGCCTAAAAAAGGACATAAATATAGCGATAATAATTATAGGAATGAGTAATCTTGTCATGCGATAAGTTTAATAATCTCTCTATTTCTTGTAAAGAGATATCCCTTTATTGATTTCAAAAATAAATGGTTCATTTTAAAATAATAGCAGAAAATCATGATTACAGAAAGAAAACAGTATAAATTTATTTTCTTTTATAAATTAACTTTATTTTTATATTGTATTGAAATCCAGAATTAATAAATCAATATTGAAGGAAGAAAATTGCGAGTTATTTGACAAGTCCTGGAAAATGAAATTTATGAATTATACAAACCAAATATCACTTCGAGTTCAATGAATTAGTCTATGTTAAAAATTCATATACTTCACTAAACGGTATCTCGCCCTGTGTTCCATCTGAAAGGTGCTTCCATTTCACTTTGCCAGAACTGATCTCATCGTCCCCTATTATCAGGACATAATCTGAAGATAATCTGTCGGCCTTTCTCAGCTGACTCTTTAAGGAATTGCCAGCATAGCCGATTTCGACCCATACGCCATTTTCTCTGAGCTTATTTGCAATAATGAGTGCTTCTTTTTCTGCTGGTGCTCCGATGGTGGCAATAAAAACTTTAGGGTTAGGTATATCCTGTTTATTTGACGATTGAAGAAGTTCTACAACTCTTTCCATCCCTATTGCAAAACCAATCGCAGGTGTTGGTGGCCCTCCAAATTCTTCTACAAGCATGTCGTAGCGGCCGCCTGCAGCTACTGCATTTTGAGCGCCAAGTTGTTTAGTGGTTACCTCAAAGGTTGTCCTCGTGTAATAATCAAGTCCCCTGACCATATCAGGGTTTATGTCATAAGGAATATTAAGCAAACTGAGGAGATAGAGAAGTGTATTAAAGTGGTCCCTGCACTCATTGCAGAGGAATTCTACTATTTTGGGTGCACCTGCTCTGAGAGCGATACATTCATCAACTTTGCAGTCGAGTATCCTTAGAGGGTTATACTCATATCTCCGTTTACAATCAGGACAGAGCCTGTCCATTTTATTTGAGAAAAAATTCAAGAGGGCACTTTTATAATCAGGCCTGCATTTTTCACAGCCAATAGAATTAACTTCATAATTGAGTCCTGTGAGTCCAAGTCTTTCAAAAAAGAGTTTAAGCATTGAAATTATTTCAGCATCCAGCTTCGGATCAGATGAGCCTAATGCCTCAACCCCTATCTGATAAAACTGCCTGAAACGGCCTTTCTGCGGCCTTTCGTATCTGAACATTGGTCCTGAATAGAAAAACTTCTGGGGTGAGGGGAGATTATACAGGTGGTTTTGAACATAACACCTGACGAGTGGAGCTGTTCCTTCAGGACGGAGAGTGATACTTCTTCCAGCTTTATCAGAGAATGTGTACATCTCCTTTTCAACAATGTCGGTAGTTTCTCCTATACTTCTCACAAATATATCGGTCGGCTCGATTATTGGTGCGCGTAATTCCTGAAAACCATAAGTTGAGAAGACATCCCTGGCAGTTTTTTCGACTTCTTGCCAAATGAATATTTCTGGTGGATAGATATCCTGGATGCCCTTCAGCGCATTATATCGTTCGGCTGAGCTCACGACGATTCCTCATGATTTTTCCTTTAGTCCTTTTTCTTCTTCTTCTCCTCCTTCTCTCTCTTTATCAAACTCGATCATCTTCAAGTGGCTTTCAATCAATCTCTTAAGCTCTTCCTTAAAATGACGCCGTATTCCTTTCAGATCAACGATATCCTCATGAATCTTTATCACCTTTTCTTGTGATTCCTTCAGCATGGTATCTGCCTTTATCTCTGCCTCTTTCACGAGGAGCTCTGCTTCTTTCCGAGCATTTGTCTTATAGTCCTCAACCATCTGCTGTGCAGTCATCAGGGTTTCTCTGAGCGTGGTCTCCATGTCTTTGAACTCTTTAATCTGGTTTTCCAACCTGTACACATTTTCTTTCAGAGTTGCATTTTCCCTGAGCAGATCTTCCATCTCTTCCCTGATTACCTCAAGAAACGCATATACCTCTTCAACATCAAATCCCCTGAACTTCATGGGAAATTGTTTTTGCTGGATATCAAGTGGTGTTATCCTCATAATATGCCTCCTCTTTTTAATTTATAGGCAAACTCTATTAAAGATGTTATAAGAAAATACTTTACAAATAATATGGCAAGTATTACAACCATGGGTGAGAAATCAATGCCTGTCCTGAATCCAATAACTCTTCTGATTGGGTTTAATACAGGTTCTGTCACCACACGTAAAAATCTGACAATAGGATTGTATGGATCAGGATTCACCCAGCTTATTAATGCTGCGATGATTATTACCCACATATAAACGGTGAGCAGAATGTCGAGTATATTTGCTACAGCGATTAATAAATTGGCAAATATGAACATTTGTCTCCTACCTCCCTAATTCCTTTGCCCTTTCAGCAGCTGCTTGCAGTGCGTCTTTCACAATATCCATAAATCCTTTTTCTTGAAATACCTTAAGACCTGCTGCAGTTGTTCCCTTAGGTGATGTAACCATTTCCCTGAGTTTTTCCGGAGACATACCTGTGTCAAGGAGCTTTGCGGTTCCCAGTAAAGTCTGAACTGCAAGTTCAGAAGCGTCTCTCTTGCTAAGCCCCATTTTTACAGCACCTTCTATCATTGCCTCTAAAAATAATGCAATGAATGCAGGGCCACTTCCTGAAAGGGCTGTTACTGTATCCATATACTTCTCTGGTAACACGAGCAGTCTGCCAATAGACATAAAAATATCCCTTATCAACCCGATCTCCTTATCGTGAATGCATTCGCACATTGACATAACAGATATTCCCTCCTGAATAATCGCCGGGGTGTTTGGCATTACACGGATTATCTTTGATGTCTTAAGCCTTGACGAGAGATATGAGAGTGTTATGCCTGCAGCAATCGATACTACTATCTTATCAGATGAGATTACATCAGAGATCTCAGCAGTGACCTCATCCATATTCTGGGGTTTGACCGCAAGTATGATAATTTTACAACTCTCTGCAACTTCTTTATTATGAGGAGCAGTTTTTATTTTATATGTCTTCTCAAGATATGTGCGTCTTTCATCCCTCGGCTCAGAAACGATTATATCCCTGGCATGCCTTCCAGCTATGCCTTTAATAAGCGCTTCTGCCATATTCCCGCCGCCAATAAAACCGATCATTAAGCCTCCTTCACCTTTCTCCTCTACGAGCCATTAGCAAATATCCCTGTCCCTATCCTCACCATTGTGGCACCTTCTTCTATCGCAACCTCAAAGTCATTTGTCATGCCCATAGAAAGTTCTGGGAGTGCAAATCCTGATTTTTCAATATTATCTCTTAATTTCCTTAACTCTCTAAAATAAGGTCTTACCATCTCAGGGTCATCAGAAAATGGTGGCATGGTCATAAGACCTTCGAGTTTCAAGTTGTTCATCTCTGATACAGCTTTAATTAAATCTAAAAGGTCTTCCTTTGCCACACCATGCTTTGTCTCTTCTTCTGAAAGTTTCACCTGTATTAAAACCTTCTGCGTCTTGCCAATCTTCTCTGCGTTTCTATTGATTTCAGCAGCGAGTTCTGCTGAATCAAGCGAATGAATCAGGTCAAAGAGCTGAACTGCTATCTTTGCCTTGTTTTTCTGGAGATGGCCTACGAGATGCCACGAAATAGTCGGCAGTCGATAGTCGGCAGTCGATAGTCTTTCTATTTTTTCTTTTGCCTCCTGAACCCTGCTTTCTCCAAATATCTTTAACCCCCAATCTATTGCCTCTTGTATCTTCTTAATATCAACAGTCTTTGTAACAGCAACAAGCTTAACATCTTCAGGATTTCTCCCTGAACTCATAGCAGCATAAGAGATTCTCTTGTATAGAGTGCTTATATTCTTAACAATAGCCGTATCTGACCAGGCCTCCTTGCTCGATGCTATTTTAGCATAATAAAAAACAATTGATGTACTTAGAATAATAGACTTATTGAGAATCATAGAGAGATGTTCCTGAAGATATTAAATTACATTGAAAAGTGAGAAAAATATTATCTATAATTAAATGTATATACAAAAGAGACGATTAATATGTGAAAGATATGATAAGAAGGATAAAGGTATTAGATTCAGAAAGGTGTGTAGGCTGTGAAACGTGTATGTTCGCATGCACGAGAAGAGAAGGGAAAGCCTCACTCGAAAGTTCAAGGATCCATATTCGCTCTATAGGTGGAATGGAAAGAGGCTTTACTGTGATCATATGCAGGGCATGTGAAGACCCTTCCTGCATGTATGTCTGTCCTGTTTCTGCACTCAAGAAGAGAAAAGTAGGCGGGGTAAAGCTTGATAGAGAAAAGTGCATAGGGTGTGGTAGTTGTATTGATGCATGTCCGATGTCTGCTATCACTATGGATGAGGAAGAAGGGAAGCCCCTTATGTGTCTCTACTGCGGCTTCTGTGTAGACTACTGCCCCCATAAGGTAATCGGAAAAGAAGAGGTTAAAAATGGACCCGTACCTAAATAGAGTTTTAATTATTGATCTTAAAAAACACTCTTATCACATCGAAGAAAGAGAAATGTATTTTAAAGAATATTTAGGGGGTACTGGTGCAGGTCTAAAACTCCTGAAAGAATTTCTCGATCCAAAAACAGACCCTTACGGCCCGGATAATGTTGTTGTATTTGCAATAGGTGCGTTAACAGGGAAATTTCCCATGGTTTCTAAAACCGTATCCCTTTTTAAATCTCCTCATAATAATTTTTTGGGAGAAAGCCATGCTGGTGGAAGAAGTGCTATTGCATTGTGGCAGGCAGGGTATGGTGCAATTGTTATCAAAGGAGCAAGCCAGATACCTGTTTATATAACTATTGATGAGGGTACCGTTAATTTTAAAGATGCAAGAGCTTTGTGGGACCTGGGTGATACAAGAACTGTTGGAAGGATAATGAGAGAGAGAACTGGCAGAACCGGGCTCCGAACCATCATGAGGATAGGAAAGGGCGGGGAAAAGCTTATTTCAT
>JBGPQS010000073.1:0-6514 GCA_041489235.1 Thermodesulfovibrionia bacterium | reverse complement strand
CTTCCCGTCAATAATTATTTTACCAAATGAATAATGTTCTACTTTCATCTTGATTCTCTTCCGATCCTGTCTTTTTATAATTTTAATAGATTTGAATCTCTATTTAATGGGTTTTGATGTGGTGAACTCCTGTAAAAAAGAAGGTGTTTTTCTATAAAGCTATTTCATATTGATATTATTTTTGCTAAACTATAGCCAAATCTTTTGGGAGGTGAATATGAAAGCAGAAGAAATAATGATCAAAAAAATAGAGTTTATCAATGCTGATGCCATGGTATATGATGCCATAGAAAAAATGATTGACAAAAGGCTCAGGTCTTTGGTGGTAAAACCGAAAGATGAAAAAGATACTTATGGGGTTATCACTGCAAGGGATATTGTGTTTAAAGTGATCGGTAAAAATCTTGATGTTAAAAAAGTAAAAGTTGATGAAATTGCAGAAAGGCCGCTTATCTGTATTAATAGAGCTATGGAATTAGAACATATTATCAGTTTATTGAAAAATTATAATGTTTCGAGGGCTTTCGTATGTGACGGGGTTGAGGTCGTCGGGGTCGTTGCCCTATTAGATGTTATGGGTGCGGCATTGATACAAAAGGCAAAAGGAAGTTAACGATGGGTATTGAAAAAATGCTCTTTGGCGGTAAAGCAGAGCAACAGGTCTTAGAAAAAATAAAGACACATATAAGAATCCTCTGGTCTGCTTCAGATTGTTTCCATAAGGCACTTGAAGAACGTGACAGGGATTTGGTGTATTGTGTCCCTGATCTTGAGAGGGAAGGAGACAGTGTCAGGCGAGAAATAGTTTCAAAAATTTATGAAGGGGCTTTTTTACCATTCCTCCGTTCGAGTATATGCAGGTTTGTTGAAATAGTGGATGAAGCCTTTGATGTCATGGAAGATGCTGCCTATGAATTTGAAAATTTAAATTTACAATTAGATGAAGAAATAGAAGAGGATTGCATTAAGATTGCTGATACAAACGCAAAGATGTGTGAAATGCTTCTGATCGCCTTTGAGGCATTATTTGGAAAAGGAGATTTAAGAGAGAAAAATCTGGCAGTCAGGATTTATGAGAAGAAAGTTGATGAAATAAAATTTGATCTGTTCAAAAAGCTGAGAAAAATAGAGATAAAAAACTTCTGGGAGGGGAAGACACTCGCAGATTTTGTATCATATCTTGCCCACGTGAGTGACGTGATTGAAGATGCCAGTGATTATCTCACTGTAATAAAAATAAGCTTGAAATAGATTTTATTTAACAGTTTGTTACTCTATGCTTAATTTTGAAACAGCTATGGTAGAGCACTATAATAAAAAAACTTATATGGATGATTGTTCTCCTCAATGGAAGAACTAATCCCCGTAGCTGCCTGCCTTTTAATAGCCTTCGGAATAGGTTCAAATGACACAGCAAACGCCCTTGGAGTGTGTATAGGTACAGGGATAATAAAGTTGCGAAAGGCTTTATTTCTTTTCGGATTCCTCGTTCTGATGGGCATTTTATTATCGGGTCAAAGGGTGATGAAGACAGTCGGAAAAGACCTGTTAGAACCGAATCTCTTTATTTTAAATACCTCGATAACTATAGCAGCAGTATTAATTATCTATTCCAATTGGAAGAAATTGCCCATTTCTACTCATCAGGTAATCATTGGAAGTTTAGTAGGGTCAGGGATTGGATCAGCTGTCGACGTAAATTTTATATCTCTTTTAAAAATTATTATTTCGTGGATTATATCTCCTGTTATTGCCTTTTTTTTCGGCCACATTCTCTATAGAATAATGGAGAAGACACTTTCAAAATTGCCGTTCCTTCAGATTCAGAGAGTTCTCAGAATTTTGTTGCTCATAAGCGGAATGATGATTGCGTACAATACCGGAGCAAATGAGCTTGCAACTATTTTAGGCCCGGTCATTTATTCCGGAGCGATAGATAAAACACCCGCATCGTTATTAGGCTCCCTTTTTGTATTTCTTGGAGCGTTTATCTTAAGCCACCGCGTCATAGAAACAATCGGGAAAGGAATAACCACTCTGGATCCTTTTTCAGGTTTTGCTGCCCAGTTCGGTGCAGGCATTTGCGTAGTACTCTTCACCTTCCTGGGGATGCCCATATCGACAACATACTGCATTATTGGCGCAATCAGTGGCGTGGGCATGTTAAAAGGAACAGAAACGGTAAGAATGGAGCTCATTAAAAAGATAATTTTTAATCTCATTCTTGTCCCATCTTTAGCCTTTTTTATCAGTTTTGAACTTGCGAGGGAGACTCTCCCATTATGGCTGGTTGAATAGTAAGACAAAAAATGCATAAAATACCATAGTAAACAAGGAAACACATGACTTACAGCAGAATTCTGAGAGAATTTAAAAATAAAATGATACTTGTCATCGGAGACTTAATCCTCGACCGCTATATACGGGGAAGAGTGAACAGAATATCTCCGGAAGCGCCTGTGCCTATAGTTGAAGTTACCGATGAGGATTTTTTTCTTGGGGGTGCTTCTAATGTCGCCCATAACATAAGAGCGCTTGGAGGGCACTCAACAATTGTAGGGTTAACAGGTAATGACAGGGCTGGAGAAGTTCTGATGAATATTCTGGAGGAGAGGGGGATACAATGTGGAGGCGTATTCCGGTGCTCAAGACCTACGACTGTCAAGACACGGGTGATAGCCCATAATCAACAGGTAGTAAGGTTTGATAAAGAGGACAGAGCGAAGATCGATGGAAAATTATTCAGAGGACTTCTGGAATACATACGCAAGGTGATACCTGACCATGATGCAGTGATCATATCTGACTATAAGAAAGGTATCGTGTCCTCTGAACTTGTCAGAGCGGTGCTTAAGATTTCGAAACCAATGAATATCTTTGTTTCAGTTGATCCAAAGATTGGCCATTTTCAATTTTATAAAAATGTTTCTCTCATCACACCAAATATTCATGAAGCCTCTGTTGCTTCAGGTATAGAAATCAAAGATGAAATTTCTCTTATCAATGCAGGAAGGGCACTTTTAAAAAAAGTCTCATGCGATGCAGTGCTTGTAACACGAGGTGAGCATGGGATGAGTCTTTTTGAGAAAAATAAAGTTTCACATATTCCTACTGTCGCAAGGAATGTATATGATGTGACTGGTGCAGGAGATACGGTAATCGCAACGTTTACTCTTGCATATGCTGCGGGAGCAAACATGGAAGAGGCTGCAGTTATCGCAAATCATGCAGCAGGCATAGTTGTGGGTGAACTTGGCACAGCAGTCGTAACATCAGACCAATTACGTAAATCGTTAGGCGTGAATCGCGAGTTGAAAATAAGAGAATCCACTTACGCTTAACGCCTCACGTTTCACAATTACTATGGAAAAGATGATGACTCATAAAGCAGTAGCATTATTTTCAGGGGGTCTTGACAGCACACTTGCTATCCTGACAATACTTAAACAGGGGATTGAAGTAAAGGCAATCACCTTTATGACTCACTTTGGCTGTGATACATCTATCAAGTCTTTCTATTCTCAGACCCCGTTGTCTATCGCAGATAGATTTGGGTTTGCGGTTGAACTCCATTCCTTATTTGATACATTTTTAGAGATAGTGAAAAATCCCAAATTTGGCTATGGAAGGAATATAAATCCATGTATCGATTGTAGAATCCTTATGCTTAAAGAGGCGAAGGCAGTAATGGATACGATAGGAGCAGATTTCATTATCACAGGTGAGGTACTCGGGCAGAGGCCGATGAGCCAGAGAAGAGATACATTAAATGTGATTGACAGAGAAGCGGGAACCATCGGTTATGTGTTAAGACCATTAAGTGCAAAACTCTTAAAAATTACCGTCCCCGAGGAGAAGGGAATTGTGAACAGGGATATGCTCTATGACTTCAGCGGTCGCTCAAGAAAGCAGCAGATTGCCCTTGCAAAGGAATATGGACTCACCGATTATCCTGCACCAGCTGGAGGCTGTCTTTTAACAGAACCCAATTATGCACACAGGCTTAAAGACTTGCTGGCCCATAATCCTGATTCGCAGTTTAAAGAAATTGAGATGTTGAAGATAGGCAGACACTTCAGGTTTTCTCCTTCATGTAAGATTATCGTAGGGAGGGATAAAGCAGAAAATGACACGATAAAGTCACTATCAGAGAATAGTGATTGCCTGTTGAAGGTGGAAGGCTACGGAAGCCCGATAACTCTGGTTACAGGTGAAATCACCGGGGAGACATTAAGGACTGCAGCGTCTCTCTGTGCGCGATACTCTGATGCAAAACATCTTTCCGGGGTAGAAGTAATGGTCGTTGATGGTGGTGATACATTCAGACTCAGGGTTTCACCTGCAGATGATGAAATAATCACACGTTACAGGATAGAAAAGAAAAACAAATCCTTATCTCCTAAAACTACTCACTACTGATTGTTTTTTCCTGAGCAGTTAATTTTTATCCCATCCAGAGATAAACTCGTTATAGGTTATGCTGAATGCGTCTCTGAAAGCCTGGTTAATGTCATTTCCTCTTGACAGAGACACAAACAAATCTTTCATCCTGAAGAGGCCATATTTTTCTATGAGGTATGAGACCGCTGAGTAACTTTCCCAATATGCAATCCTGAGGTTTTCACCTCTGAGACCGGAGAATGATTTCTCAAGGTAATTGAGGGGAATGACCTGGCCAATTTTTTTCGGATAATGTGTTGAGAAATACTCTGACAACCCCTCGTGAATCCACAAGGGACATCTGGGAGTAAGCGAATGAACCACAGCATGAGTATATTCATGGAAGAGCACCTTTTTCAAGGATGCGCTCTGCCCTTCAATTCCTCTTATCGGTAACCTGATTTTACCATCATATATGCCCCCTGACCATACAGGAGCCTGAGTTGTGTCATAAAAATCCTTGCGTGTATAAAGTATGACGGTTATGCGTTCTGTAGGAAAATAATTAAGTTCTTTTCCTACAAATCTATAGGCATCATCCAGAATACTGATGACTTCCCTGTCCACGTTACCATGCTCGTGCCCGTCAAAAAGAACCTTAAAGTGTGAGGTGCTTTCTTCTATGTAACTCTGCTGCGTGTGTTTCTCTCTCTTGAGTTTGTCATAAAATGCCTGAAGTTCCGGATCCTTTTTTATCGAAAGCCCTATCTCGGCATTATGAAACCCCTTTTCAAGATCATCGATGTTATAGTAAGAAAAGGCAAGAGCTTTCCTTGCAGTGAAGTCTTTGTTATTGTATTCTACAGCCTTTTCGAGAAAGTTAATTGCATTTCGGTGATCTCCAAGCTTAAAGTAAGAAATACCAATATATACCAATGCGCTCTTATCTTTTTCTGAAAGCTCCTTGAAGAGTGTTATGGCATTCTCATAGTCTCCTCTTTTGAAACTCTCCATAGCATTTGCTGCGACGGTATTGTCCTTTTCTTTCGTTACCAGATTCTGATTACTCATGAGAGGAATCAGGGGTTCTGCGGATTGAGAAGGTGCATTGAGTGCCTGAAATAAATTTTGGCCATTAACTGGCGCAAGTACTATTTCTGACGATGTAACTGTGTTATCAGCCTGGTCAGATCTTTTGTTCTGAGCTCTTTCCTCTACGGGTTTGTTGAAGTAAAGATAGACTGTCAAAATAATGAGGCAAAATAAAATGCTATAAATAACAACTCTAAAAATATCATGTCTCCAGGTCAAACCATAAATACTCTATCATATAGGCAGTGAACAATTGTAAATCTTTTGAGCCCCTACCGCTACCTTCATTTCCGGCTCAATAAGACAGAAGGTCTGAAAAGCGGGGATAGCTGCTTGAAGAAGAGCAGAAGTTATAAAGGATGAATTTTTGAATTAAGGCAGCAAGGTGAAGGATTCACAATGTTTGGGTTTTATAGTGGAAAAATGTCTTCTATCAGTAGTGAGGAGTTTCTGTATCTTCAATCTCTCTGAAATTGCTATTATAGATGCATCGACAAGTCCGAGGTTAAGCTTATCGTATTTCTTCAACAGTTCAACACATCGGGTTAAATCCTGAGCGGCGACATGTTCAATGGTGAGTTCTCTATTGATTAACGAATTAATAAAAGCAATCTCGGCAGATTGTCCCAGATAGGTGTTTAAGAGATAACAGACTTCTGTTATTACCATTGAAGGAACAATAAGTCTAACTTTAAAGGAATCTACAAAGTCTACAGCCTGCATGTGCCATGAATCTTTTTTATCAGCAAGCGCATAGATAATACCTGTATCAATAACAGCAGGTTCTATCCCGTGCCTTTCTTCCAAAGTAGCTCCTCATGTCTTTCAGCAATATCTCTACGCCCGCTACTACCAATGCCGATAAAGGATATCCTTTTCTTTTTATGCCTTTTCTGCTTAATATAAGCCTGCATCGCTTCCCGGAGAATGTCCGCTACACTCCTGTTCTCTTCCTTTGAAATTTCTTTAATTTCGTTTATCAGGTTATCATCAGCAAATATTGTAGTCCTCCTCATAGATGCCCTCCCTTATCATATATATG
>JBGPQS010000072.1:0-6542 GCA_041489235.1 Thermodesulfovibrionia bacterium | reverse complement strand
ATCGGGACCGAGAATAAGCGAAAATACTATACTCTGCATGTTTATCATACATGGTTTTTAAATCTGGCTAAAAAACCTTTCTGTGCATTTTATTCTCTATCTTCTGTTATCGGGGTTACATCTGCGATTCTTCCCTCAAAAAGTTCGAGGGCCTCTTTAATAATTGGCTCTTCCAATACTTTTTCCTTGAGGTCTTTTTTCGTAATTTTATTTTCTTTTACCGTCTCTATTTTTAATGTAACATTGGTTCCAAGTTCCTCTGAAAAAATCTGTTTTATTGCTTCCATATTTTTTTCAATAGAGTCAACAAAAAGTGAGTCGGTGCCATTAAGGATAACAGTCAGGGTATCTCCTGCAAGCGTGAACTTTGCCCGTGATAATTTAGATGCAAGCGGGGCATCCATCTTTTTTATCGCATGCTCCCATATTTCATCAGGTTCGACCTGTTTTTTTTTCGTATCGGGATGTTGCATTTCTGCATAGGACTCTATGTTTTCGATAATCTCTTTGAGGGGTTTCATCTCACTTAAAAAACTTGCTTTTAAGAGGGACATCTCAAGGGCAAGCCGTGGAGACGATGCAATTCTCACATCGGTCTCTGTCTTCATTATTTCTGAGAGTATAAGGGTAAGCTGGTCTTCGGATGTCCTGCTGATAATATCCTTTATTGCTTCTGTCTCCTCTTTGCTTACATCAAGTATCTCCTCGGGTTTTTTCATCACACTTGCCACTAACAGGTCCCTGAAGAACTGGACAAGCTCTTTTGTAAACGATTTAATATCTGTGCCTCTTTCAACCAGCTCGCCTATAATCTTCAGTATCTCTTCTCTATTGCCTTCGATCAATGCTATAGAAATCTGAGAGAGAAGTCCGAAGTCTGCAATCCCAAGCAGGTCTTTCACATCAGATTCTTTTATGTCGGATGAGAAGGAAGATATCTGATCCAGGATGGTGAGTGAGTCCCGCAGGCTTCCATCAGCAGCCCTTGCAATCATTTCGATCGCCAGACCTGAAATAGTGATGTTCTCTTCACCTGATATTTTTTTAAGCCTTTCCTTTATCTTCTGGCTAGGTATTCTCCTGAAGGGTAAATGCTGACAGCGTGAAAGTACCGTCGTTGGTATCTTTTTCGGAGCTGTTGTCGCAAGGACAAATATCACATGGGGAGGTGGTTCTTCAAGAGTTTTTAAGAGCGCATTGAAAGCGGCATCCGAGAGCATGTGAGATTCATCTATAATATAGACCTTATATCTTCCACCGGAAGGGACGTACTTTACTCTCTCCCTGAGGTCTCTTATGTCGTTCACACTGTTGTTCGATGCACCATCTATTTCCATTACATCGAAAGAAGAACCATCTGTGATTGATGTGCAGAACATACATGAACCGCATGGCGTAGATGTTGGTCCGTCTTTACAGTTCAGTGCCTTTGCAAGTATCCTCGCCGTTGATGTTTTACCCACTCCCCGTGGACCTGAGAAAAGATAGGCGTGGGCAACTTTTCCTTGATCTATTGAATTTTTCAGGATACGGATTATAGGTTCCTGACCAATAAGGTCATTAAACCCCTGAGGTCTCCATTTCCTTGCTAACACTAAATAGCTCATATCTTTTTTCCCCTGTTTTTCTCCAGCCAGGAAACGACGTCCTATGTCACACAGATAAAATGTTTACCGCTGCTTCCTTCCAGACCTGACGGAGTTCACACATATCTATTGCATAGTGCCGTTTCCTGGCTGCAAAAAAACAGGATGGCGGAGAGGCAGGGATTTGAACCCTGGGTGCGGGATTAACGCACACACGATTTCCAGTCGTGCACCTTCAGCCTCTCGGTCACCTCTCCATATATTTTATAATACATTAATTTTTAATTTTCTTACTCTACTCTGCTGATTGCTTACCAAACTTTTCCCTGAACCATCTCATAATGTCATCATACGATGGAGGTGTGACTAAAAATACCTCCATGTCCTTAGGGAACTGGAGTTTTACTCTATCTTCGTCTTTCATGATGAGCAGTCCTGCTTCTGCTTCTGAGAGGTTCGTGTCTATTATGTTCAGGATCTGCTGAAGCCTTTTGTTTGAAAACTCGGTATAAAACTCAAGGACTTTAGTAAACACCTCTTCAGTAAATACAACTCTGAGACAGTTGGCCCAGTCTGTAAAAGGTCCAAATATTTCCTTGCTTTCCAGGGGGAATAAGGTACCACCTTCCCCCACCTTCTTTTTAATGATATCCGGGATTCGCTCATTGATCTTTGCCAGTATATTGAGCGCCTCATTTCCCTGCAGGTAAATAAGCTCACAGAATATCTTATTTATCTTTCCTGCGACCTCAATCTTTTCTATCTGCTGAACTACCTCGTCCCAGTATTTATTCACAAGGTTCTTGTAGTCAACCGGTGCATCTTCAATAGGATAGACATTTGCGACACAATAGAGCTTTCTTTTCCCTGCAAAGATTTCTGCATCTGGTCTGTCAATCTGTCCTAATTCCACCATATTCGCTCACCCCTTTTCACAATTTATGTCAACCCACCAATTTCAAAATATTTTCTTTCTTTGGAGGGCAGATGTGTTGATAAAAGCTTTTCCAGCAACACCTTATAGTCCTTTGGACTGGCCAGCCAGCCTTTCTTTAAAATGCACTTAAAGCTATGTCTGCATTTATGTGTATCATAATAAAATATCGTTGCTTTGAAAAGATTTTTCAGCATGTCCGCCCTCCATTTTATACAATGTTTAGGTTAAGTAATAAAGTTGTTCTATGACAATTTCTTTTTCAGTAAATCATTCACCATCTGAGGGTTTGCTTTACCTTTTGTCATTTTCATTACCTGACCGACAAAGAATCCGATGAGTTTTTCTTCACCAGCCCTGAACCTTTCAAACTCTTTTGGATGTTTTGCAATTACGTCATCAACAGCCTTTTCTATCTCGCTTGTGTCACTTATCTGGAACAGTCCTAAGTCTTTAACAATTACATCAGAATGAACGCTAATTTTAAGTGAAGAGCTTCTGGTATACATCTCATGAAAGACTGTTTTCGCTATCTTCCCACTAATGGTTCCTTTATCAATAAGATATAACATTTCAACAAGCTGTTCCGGTTTTAAAGGACATTCTTCAATGGATTTATTATTCTCATTTAACAATCTCATTAAATCGCCTTTTATCCAGTTCGCAACAGTCTTCGGTTGTCCACCGAGCTTAATAGCCTCTTCAAACCAGTCGGCAAGGGCTTTTTCAGATACAAGCAAATCAGCATCATGTTCAGGAAGCCCATATTCTGAAACAAACCTTTTCCTCTTTATATCTGGCAGCTCTGGAAGAGATGCTCTTCTCTCATCTAACCATCTCTGGTCAACTATTATTGGTACAAGATCTGGTTCAGGGAAATACCTGTAGTCGTGTGCTTCTTCTTTTGTCCGCATAGATTCGGTTATCCCTCTCTCTGAGTCCCATAACCTTGTCTCCTGCACAACCTTTCCTCCATCTTCCAAAACCTTTATCTGACGTCTTATCTCGTATTCAAGGGCCTTTCCAACAAATTTAAAAGAATTAAGATTTTTTACTTCTGTCTTCACTCCGAATTCCTTCTGTCCTGCAAGCCTCACGGATACATTTGCATCACACCGTAAAGAGCCCTGCTCCATATTTCCATCACAGACTCCAAGATAACGCAGAATTGTCCGCAATTTTTTCATATACTCTACAGCCTCCTCAGGACTTCTGATATCAGGCTCAGAGACGATTTCCATAAGTGGAACTCCAGCCCTGTTTAAATCCACAAAGCTGTAATTACCTCCTCCGCCTGAGGCGGATTCATGTATATTCTTTCCAGCGTCTTCCTCCATATGGATTCTGGTAATGCCTATTTTTTTTGTTTCTCCATTAACCACAATTTCGACATATCCATACTCGCATATCGGAAGCTCGTACTGGCTTATCTGGTATCCCTTTGGAAGGTCAGGATAAAAATAATTTTTTCTTGCAAACCTGCTGAATGAAGATATTTTACAGTTTGTTGCAAGGCCGGTCTTTATGGTGAACTCAAGAGCTTTTTTATTTAAGACTGGAAGTACTCCCGGCATTCCGAGACATACAGGACAGGTCTGTGTATTTGGTTCTGAACCGAATTTTGTAGAACAGCCACAGAATATCTTTGTATCGGTGAGCATCTGTGCATGAACCTCAAGCCCGATAACTGCCTCGTATTTCAGGACGTTGATACTATCTACGTCCTTCATAGATTCGGTCTCCTCTTGTGCCAATCAGTTGATTGCTCATATGCATAGGCAACTTTTAAAATAGACTCTTCGTCAAAATGTTTTCCGATTAATTGTAGCCCGATCGGAAGATTATTTGACGTGAAACCGCATGGTAGAGAAATCCCAGGCACTCCAGCAAGGTTTACCGAGATCGTGAATATATCCGAAAGATACATCTGAAGCGGATCTGCAGTCTTTTCCCCAATTTTAAATGCAGCAGTTGGTGAAGTTGGTGTCACAATGATATCAACAAACGTAAAGGCGTCCTCAAAATCCTTTTTAATCAATGTCCTTACCTGTTGTGCCTTCCTGTAATATGCCTCATAGTATCCGGATGAGAGGGCATAAGTGCCGAGCATTATCCTCCTTTTGACTTCAGAACCAAATCCCTGTGCCCTTGTATTCATATATATATCCAGAAGGTTTTTGCCCTCAGCCCTCAGTCCATATTTTACTCCGTCATAGCGTGCAAGGTTAGATGATGCCTCGGATGTAGCAAGAACATAATATGTTGCAACTGCATACCCTGTATGTGGCAGAGATACCTCAACAGGAATTGCACCAAGTGATTCAAGTTTTCTGATGGCATCTTTTACCGAGATCTCTACTTCTTTATCCATTCCCTCTATAAAATATTCTCTTGGAATCCCTATCTTCATCCCTTTTATATTTCTGCCGAGGACTGCGGTAAAATCAGGCACTGGCAAAGGTACTGATGTAGAGTCGAATGGGTCATGGCCTGAGATTATATTCATTAAAATCGCGGCGTCTCTCACATTTTTTGTAATTGGTCCTATCTGGTCAAGAGATGAGGCAAAGGCAATAAGACCGTATCGTGATACCCTCCCATATGTTGGCTTCAATCCGACCACTCCACATAAAGAAGCCGGCTGCCTGATCGAGCCCCCTGTGTCTGAACCAAGCGCTGCAATGCATTCATCTGATGCAACTGCTGCTGCAGAGCCACCGCTTGAACCTCCTGGTGCTCTCTCTAAATCCCATGGATTTCTTGTGACATGAAATCCTGAGTTTTCTGTTGATGAACCCATTGCAAATTCATCCAGATTTGTCTTTCCAATAAGGACATATCCGTGCTCAATGAGTCTTGATGTCACAGTGCTTTCATACGGAGGTATAAAATTATAGAGTATTTTTGATGAGCATGTTGTTCGGATGCCCTTTGTACACATATTATCTTTTATGGCAACAGGGATTCCGAGTATGGATTTGCTCTCTTGTGTCTCTTCAGAATTAAGCTTCTTCTGAGCCTTTTCAGCCATCTCCAGAGCTTTATCTTCTGTGATGGTCACAAATGCTTTTATCTTTTCCTCAACTCTGTCTATCCTCTGATAGATAGAGTTGACCACCTCCTTGACAGAGACTTCTTTTCTATCAAGCAGGTCTCTTAACTCTGAAATTGTCTGACTATAAAGCTCCAAAAAGTCCTCCTGTTTTGATTCTCTTTCAGTTCATTTACTCACTGAATTTTGAGTCTATTAATTATGGCATGAGAGAATCAATATCTCAAGCTTTCATAATCAATAGAAACTCTGCCTTGACAATCTAATGAAGATTAATTATTTTAAAAGACTACAAGATGGAGGAATTTTTGTGAGAAGATTTGTTTTTTATCCTGTTTGTTTTATTTTTACCCTTTTCTTATTCGAGACCATTTCTCTTGGAATGGGTGTAACTCCTTCACAACAACCAGTACAAGGACCGGCTGTAGTGAGTCCTCCAGCAGTTGAGCAACCAGTGAAGGGTGCTGTAAAACCCGATGCAAAAGAGCCTCCAAAAGCAACGCTACCGGAGCCGTCGTCAGCAAAACCTGGGGAAACAAAGCCTTCAGAGAAATCACCAACAGAAACACCAGCACCAGCAGAGGTGAAACAGCCTGCACAAGAACAGGCTGAACCTGTTGAACAGGGTGTTCCGACGAAGTCAAGAAAGTCACCCCGGGTACGTTCAGCAGGTGGCGCAGTAACATTCTTTTTTGATGACGCAGATATCTTTGAGGTGGCTCATACAGTATTTGGCGAAGTGCTCAAGGTGAACTATATTATCGATCCGAAGGTTAAAGGAAGGGTGACTTTCAGGACGGTTACCTCTATCCCCCGTGATGAAGTCCTGCCTATCATGGAGATAATCCTGAGACTGAATGGCATTGGGTTTGTGGAAGAGCAGGGGCTTTACAGAATAGTTCCTTTAACAGAAGTCCCAAAGGAGCTTATGTATGCTCAGGTGGGAAAGGAACCTGAGAACGTTGCGATT
>JBGPQS010000071.1:0-6580 GCA_041489235.1 Thermodesulfovibrionia bacterium | reverse complement strand
GGCAAAATTACCAACAGATTGGGAGATATTGTAACGGTATTTTTGAATTTTGTCCTTATGGTATTTTCCATATTTTTCATTCTTAAGGACGGCCCTGATTTTTTAAGCAAAATTGGTGATTATATGCCATTTTCAAAGGAACAAAAAGGCAAACTCAAAATCCAAATAAGGGATATAATAGTATCAACAATTTATGGCGGTGTAGCTGTTTCTCTTGCCCAAGGAACAATAGCAGGGGCTTCTTTCTACTTCCTCGGAATCTCTAATCCTGTTTTCTGGGGATTGGCAACTTCCATAGCCTCATTCATTCCACTCCTCGGTGCATCTGTGATATGGGTGCCTGCCACTGTATATCTTTTTATAAAGGGTGCGTTATTGAAGGGAGTAGTTCTTGCACTTATCGGAATATTCGGGATAAGCCTGGTAGATAACATTTTGAGGCCTATCATCATAGGCAGTAAAACAAAGATGCCTGTCCTTGTTATCTTTTTTAGCATCCTCGGTGGAATTAAACTTTTTGGATTAATCGGTATTATTATGGGGCCACTGGTGCTTGCAATTTTTGTATCGGTCATAGAAATATTCAGAAGTGTTGAAGGAGAGTACATTTCTCATTAGCCAATCACTTATTTTCCTGCAGACTGTTTTATTAACTCCTTCATCTCCCTCACTGCTCTTTCCATACCGACAAACACTGCCCTTGAGATAATGCTATGTCCTATATAAAGCCCTCTGATTCCCTTGATAGAAGCAACTTTTACCACATTAAAATAATTGAGCCCATGCCCTGCGTTAACCACCAGACCAACATCTAATGCATATCTGACCGCATGAATAACACGACTTAATTCTTCTTCCTGTTTTTTCCCTTGTGCATTTGCATATATTCCTGTATGGATTTCAACCATATCTGCACCTATCTGTTTTGATATGTTAATACTTATACTATCTGGATTTATAAACAGGCTCACCGGTATATTGGTACTATGAATCTTCTTTACTGCATCAGAAATAATTCTTTTCTGTGACCTCACATCCAATCCACCTTCTGTGGTAAGTTCTTCTCTTTTTTCAGGTACAAGTGTAACCAGGTCAGGTTTTATCTTGGTGGCAATACCTATCATCTCTTTTGTTGATGCCATTTCAAGGTTTAATTCAACAGACACTAATTCTCTCAACATCCTCAAATCCCGGTCCTGAATATGACGCCTGTCCTCCCTCAGGTGAACGGTGATTCCATCTGCACCACCAAGTATCGCTAACGTTGCAGCCATAACAGGATCCGGTTCAAAACCCTTTCTTGCCTGTCTTATTGTCGCTACATGATCAACATTCACACCAATTAACATTTGAAAACCTCCGTAGATTAATTAAAGGTAAAAATTTTCAAGACAATATCGTCATATCTTTGATTGATGACCCCACAACAAAAACCTTTATATTATTACTCCCGCTGTCTGTAGGTATCAGGTAAAATCCTTTAACCTTGCTATCGGGATTTGAAATAAAGAATCCCTTCTCCCATGGAACCTTTCCTTTAATGAAACCTGTCATTGATTCCCCGTCATTAAATTTAATGTAGACCTTTCGCCCTACGTTGTTCCTGAGACCGTACGTCTTTTTTTCTCTATATTTACTGTCTCCCTCAAATGTCCTCACAAAAAATATTGCCTTAAGTTCATTAATTGGTACTCTTTGTTCTCCATGAGAGTCCGTTTCCTCAAAAAGAAAAACACTTGAATCAGTTGTGAAATCTCTCACATATCCTTTAAGAATCTTCCCGTTATTAAATCTGACAACAACTTTCTCTCTATTTTTCATGGATGAATCTTGAGACAATTTTCTTTAATACCTCAACATATTCTCGGCAACTGGTCTCCTGAAAGCATCTCTACTATTCTCGTACCACCAATATGTGTTTTCAGTAAAACCATGCCCGCAGGTTTTTCCTGCACCGTTCCAATTATCCGTGTTTCTTTACCCAATGGATGATTTCTCATGGTAGTTACAAGCACGTCTGCCACATCAGGCTTCACAACTGCAACGAGTATTCCTTCATTTGCAACATAAAGAGGGTCAAGCCCGAGCAGTTCACATGCGCCTCTCACACCTGATGGTACAGGTATAGACCCTTCTTCAATCATGATACAGTATCCTGAATCCAATGCAATCTCTTTGAGGGTTGTCGCAAGACCTCCCCTCGTAGGGTCTCTCATCGCATGAACTTCCTTAGTAGTATTCAGCATTTCCCTGACAAGATTATTCAGAGGTGCTGTATCGCTCACTATCGGTGGATTAAAACTGATACCGTTTCTCTCTGCCATAATACAAATCCCATGATTTCCAATCGGTCCGCTCAAAATAACTTTATCTGACGGCAAAACTCTCAAAGGCGATATATCAACACCTGTTTCAATTACTCCTATCCCTGAAGTATTTATGAAAATTCCATCTACTTTTCCTTTATTTACAACTTTTGTATCTCCTGCAACTATCTTTACCCCTGCCTTTTTTGCAGCATCTGCCATAGATGAGAGAATTTTCTTTAAATCATCGACTGGAAACCCTTCTTCAAGGATAAACCCTGCAGTAATATAAAGAGGGCTTGCACCCACCATCGAAAGGTCATTCACCGTGCCGTACACAGCAAGATTCCCGATATCGCCACCTGGAAAGAATATCGGTGAAACAACATAAGAATCTGTCGTAAAAGCAATCCTTTTATTATTTATCCCCTCAAGCACAGCAGAGTCATTCAATGTTTTGAGCCCAAATTCAGGAGCAAAGTGTTCCCTGATTAATTGATACATCATTTTTCCGCCACTGCCGTGGCCAAGAAGAATTCTTTCCATTTCTCCCTCAATAACCCAAAAATATTCTTCTAAACTCAGTAGTTATTTGACTACCTTTAGGCTTTTGCTTAACAAATATTTTAGCATAACAAAGAGACCTTGAGTTTAGAAAAAAAAAGCATACTATTACTTAAACAGATGGTGAGAATGGGTTACTTGAACATCCCATACTTATAATATGCTGCACAGCTTCCCTCTGTGCTCACCATACATGCACCTACTGGTTTTTCAGGTGTACACGTCTTTCCAAAGAGCAGACAATCTGTCGGTATCTTTACGCCCCTGAGGACAGCGCCACACTGGCAGGCCTTAGGCTCTTCAAAATCAGGAATATCCATAGAGAATATATTCTTCACATCTAAATGGCTGTATGTATCTCTCAATTTCAGTCCGCTCTGTGGGATTGTCCCTATTCCCCTCCAGTCTGCATCACATGGTTCAAAATATTGATTCATAAGATAGAGAGCCTTTTTATTTCCACCCTCTTTTACAGCCCTTTTATACTGAATTTCAACAGCTACCTTTTTGGATGCGATCTGTTCAAGGAGCATCATAATACCCTGAAGAATATCTTCTGCATCAAAGCCTGTGATGACCGACGGCACTCTGTGATCAGATGCGATAAATTCATAGGGCCTGCTTCCTATAATCGTACTCACATGTCCGGGAAGAATAAGACCATCTACCCTTACGTCATCAGAATTCAGAAGGGCTTTAAGTGCAGGAGGAACTGTCTTATGTGCAGAGTATATATAAAAATTATCAACCCCTGCCCTTTCTGCCTCGAAAAGCGTTCCCGCAACTGATGGTGAAGTTGTCTCAAAACCCGTTGCAAAAAAAACAATTATTTTCTCTTTATCTTCCGATGCAAGTGTTAATGCATCAATTGGTGAATACACAACTCTTATATGAGCTCCCTCTGCCTGTACATCATTAAGAGACTGCTTGTTCCCCGGCACCCTCATCATATCTCCAAATGTGGCAAGGACAACATTGTTTATCTTTGACAGAACAATAGCAGCTTCAACATCCTTTACCGGGGTGACACATACAGGACAGCCCGGGCCGCTCAGGAGAGTAATGTTTTTTGGCAGGATATCCCTTATCCCATGCCTGAATATTGCCACGGTATGTGTCCCGCATACTTCCATGAGTCTTAACGGCCTTCCAATTGAATCCATAAGACCACTGATCTTTTTGGATATCCCTTGATTCTTCATATTTCTTACTTCATCCTTTCTCTGAGAATATATGCCTGACCAAGGGATATACCCGCATCGTTGCTTGGCACCTTTTCATTTATGTAAGTCTTCATGCCTATTGAGTTAAGTTTATTAATGGTCATGTCAAGGAGATACATGTTCTGGAATACCCCCCCGCTTAATGCAACATCATCTATCTTATGCAAAGAAGAAAGCTTTTGCACAACTCTTAAAATAGCAGTAGCAACGGTATTATGAAATTTCGATGAAATAATCCCTTTATCCTCTCCATTGAGCAAATCATCAATGATCCTCAAAACAGTATGTGAGAAATCAACTTCTATAGGCTCTCTGAATTTTATATCAACGGGATAATCATCCATAATATCAGGCCTTGTAATTGATTCAAGTGCAATTGCTGCTTCTCCTTCAAATGTATTTTTATCGCATATACCAAGTATGGCTGAAACGGCATCGAATAATCTCCCTGCACCCGATGAAAGTGGTGAGAATTGTTTTTTATCAATAATCTTCAGGATACCATTAATCCTTTCATCGCCATATCTCTCTACAAAGCTAATAGATTCAAGATACTGCATTACCTCATCTCCGGCAATATCATAAATATAGCTTATCGCTGTTCTCCATGGCTCTTTTACTGCCATTTCACCTCCTGGAAGTGGTATATATCGAAAATGACCTGCTCTTTTGAACCCCTTAATATCTGCAATTAAAAATTCTCCACCCCAGAGGTTTCCATCGGTACCATAACCAGTCCCGTCAAAAGAGACACCTATTACTTTATCTTTCATGCCTTTTTCAGCCATTACAGACGCAATATGGGCATAGTGGTGCTGGATGCCAATCTTTTCAATACCTTCTTGTTTCATTGCCCATTGTGTAGAGAGATACATGGGATGAAGATCATATGCAAGGGCAATAGGCTTCACCCTATACACATCTTTAAGGTTTTCAAGGCTTTCTTCAAAAAACATTAATGTTTCGTAGTTTTCCATATCCCCAATATGTTGACCTGGTATTGCAAAACTTCCCTTTGTGAGAGTAAACGTGTTTTTAATATCAGCACCACATCCAAGGACATCATGGCCATCCTCGTGGAGTAAAATTGCAGCTGGGACATACCCCCTTGCACGTCTGATGAAAGACGGTGACGAGTACTGAGTTGCCCTTACCACTGAATCATCAACACGCATAAAAATGTCTCTGTTGTGTATTAAGAAGGCATCTACAAGATCTGACAGTTTCGATATGGCTTCATCATTATCAACAACAATGGGTTCTTCAGAGAGGTTACCACTCGTCATGACAAGGGCATCAAAGTTTATATCTTTATCAGTTATTGGATAGTAAAAGAGCAAATAATGCAGAGGCGTATAAGGAAGCATAAAACCAAGGTACTGATTATTTGGTGCAATTTCATCTGAAAACAAGGGTACATTTTGCCGTTTCTTGAGTAATACAATCGGTCTTCTGTTCGAAATCAAAAGCCCTTCTTCTTCCTCAGATACCTCACAGAATTTCTTAATTGTTTTGACATCAGGAGCCATCAGGGCAAAAGGCTTATTACTCTTTCTTTTTCTTAATCTCAACTTCTTTACTGCCTCTTCGTTTGTTGCATCACAAGCTATATGAAACCCTCCGAGCCCCTTGATAGCAACAACATTTCCTTCTTTTAAAAGTCTTATTGTCTCCTTTATTGGATTTTCTTTGTCGTTAACTTTGAACTTTGAACTTTGAACTTTGAACTGGACTTGTGGCCCACATACAGGACATGCATTTGGCTGTGCATGAAATCTTCTGTCTCCCGGATTATGGTACTCTTCCTCACATTTATCACACATTGTAAACACAGACATGGTGGTATTCGGTCTGTCATAAGGAATAGATTTTGTGATTGTGTATCTGGGACCGCAGTTTGTACAGTTTATGAATGGATAGAGATACCGCCTGTCATTCTTATCCAATAGCTCTCTCAAGCAGTCTTCACATATTGAGACATCAGCAGAAATATGGGTAAAACTGCCCTCGTCAGTGCTTTCAACTATCTGAAAATCCTGATACCCATGATACGGCATAATAGTGATATCAACTTCCATTATCTGCGAAAGGGGCGGTGCCTCCTTGGTAAGTTTCTCTATAAAAACAGAGCTGTTATTTCCCTCTACCTCTATAGTAACACCTCTGGATGAGTTCATCACAAAGCCTTGGAGATTCAATAAGCGAGCGAGGTTATATACAAATGGCCTGAAGCCAACTCCCTGGACAATACCTTTGACGAATATCCTTATACGTTCCATGTCTCACCTAAATAAGCAATTAAACTATGCCCCGATACCTATCGGGGTTGCGAAAAAATTTATTTTTTAATAATTCATAAATTTTAAAAGAGATGGGCCGGGCATGGTATTTGAGTTAAATAAAATTTTGAACAAGGTCTGCATTACTCATGTTAGGCGACCAGTGACTGAAGCCACGATGTCCATTCACTTATTCCGTCGCCTGTCT
>JBGPQS010000070.1:0-6716 GCA_041489235.1 Thermodesulfovibrionia bacterium | reverse complement strand
GGAAGTGCTAAAATTATTACATCTATGTTTACTACTTCCAAACAGCTTTCTAAAAGAGCAGAAGAACAACCCGTCAATCTGACCAGGGGTAATCTCTGGGCTAATATATGGCATCTTTCCTGGCCAATGTTTCTGATTATGATCCTTAATTTCCTTGTTGGGTTCACTGATGTTTATGTTGCCGGATTTATCAGCCCGGAAGTCCAGGCTGCAGTTGGTTTTGTCAGCCAGCTTTATTTTCTCATCATTATTATTGCCAATGCGATCAGCGTCGGAACGTTAGCAATAGTATCCAGAGCTGTGGGTTCAAACAACTTTAAAAGGGCATTAGAAATTGCCCAGCAGTCTTTAATTTTCAGTTTTTTGGTTGCTGCAGGGCTGATGCTTCTCGGTCTTGTCTTTTACAGGGAGATAATTTCCATAGCCGGGTTTCCTGTAGAAATCAGGGAAATATCAGAAACATTTTTAAAAGTTTTTGCCCTGGCTCTCGGACCAAACTACATAGTAATTATTTCTAATGCAATATTCCGTGCCAGTGGTGAGGTAAAAAAGCCTCTTTTTACTATGTTTCTGGTCAGTGTGATTAATATCATAGGAAATTTTGTTCTTGTCTTTGGCATTTTCCCTTTTCCAAAGATGGGATATATTGGCATTGCTCTGTCTTCTGCGATTTCAGTGACGATAGGAATGGTGATGAATCTCGTGTTGTTTACTCGCAGCCAGTGGAAGTCTCTTTATACAATCCCCTGGGTTGTGTCTGTGGATACAATCAAAAAAATTATAAATCTTGGGTGGCCTGCAGCGTTACTCCAGATTGCATGGAACGCTGGAAGTATTATCCTCTATAACATTCTTGGGCGACTGGGAGAAACAAGTATTACAGCACTCGCCTCTATTACGAATGGCCTGAGGATAGAGGCGATTATCTATCTCCCGGCCTTTGCCCTGAATATGGCTGCATCGGTTCTTGTGGGGCAGAACTTAGGCGCTGAGAATGCCGAGAGAGCAGAAAAATTGGGATGGAAGATTACTTTTGCAGGCGTAGTTCTTGTGAGTGTGATGGCCCTTATCACTTTTATATGGGCTGAGCGATTTTCCTCAATGGTGACAAACAATCCTTCTGTTCTTGAAGAGACGACACGCTATCTGAGGATTAATATGCTCTCGGAACCCTTCATGGCATTAGGCGTTATCCTTGCAGGCGGGCTTCAGGGAGCCGGAGATACAAAAGGAACGATGTGGGTAATCATTGTTGCGATGTGGGTTATTAGGCTTCCACTTGCCTATTTCTTTTCAATTGTACTGAATTATGGTGCAGTGGGGGTTTGGGTAGCAATGGTTACCTCCATGACCTTTCAAGGTATACTAATGGCATGGAGGTTTCATAAGGGACGATGGAAGGAATTGAAGGTAGATTGAGAGAAGAGAGGGATACGCAATGTTAAGGCTATTTAATACGTACGGACAAAAGATTGAGACGTTTCATCCAGCCAATAAAAAAGTAGTCAACATATTTTCCTGTGGCCCTTCAGTCTACCAGAGGAGTCATATCGGTAATTTCAGGACATTTTTATTTGAAGATATTCTCGGACGGTATCTGGAATACTCAGGCTATAAGGTAAAGGAAGGTATGAACTTAACTGACATTGAAGACAAAGCACTGAAAGAGGCTGAAAAGAGAGGGCTGAGCGTGAAGACTCTCGCCGAGAAGAATATTAAAGTGTTTATCAGGGAAATAAGTATCTTAAGAATGAAAATGCCTGATTATCTTCCGAAAGCTTCTGATAGTATTGATGCAACTGTTGATAGTATCGAACGTCTTTTAGACAAAAAGATTGCATACCGGTATAAGGGAAATGTGTACTTTGATCCGTTACGATTTCCGAAATTCGGAAAACTTTACGGGCTTGATATGAGCAAATGGCCTAAGAGAAAAAAACGATTTCATAAAGATACATACCCGGGAATGCAGTGGAACCTGGGGGATTTTATCTTGTGGCATGGATATAAGAAAGAAGACAAAGTCTACTGGGATACAAAGATAGGTAAAGGGAGACCTGCCTGGAATATTCAAGACCCCGGTATGATCAGCAAGCACTTTCATGAGACCATTTCAATTTACTGTGGCGGAATTGACAACCTGTTCCGGCATCACGATTACACCATAGCAATCCTTGAATCTGTAAGACCATATCCGGCAGCGAAGTTCTGGCTTCATTGCCATCATCTTTATATAAATGGCCAGAAGATGTCAAAGAGTAAAGGGAACATTTACTATACAGATGACCTTCTAAGGCAGGGCTATACCATCGATGAAATAAGGTTTTTCCTTATTTACGGGCACTATCGCGAAAGGCTCGACTATTCAGATACCATTATGCACTCTGTAACAGATAGACTGAAACTATTTAGAAATTACGTTCATGAAATCGAAAAAAGAGCATGCGAAAAGCCTGATCTTGGAGGAAGGGTTGTCCGGAAAATGAAGAAAGATTTTGCTGAGAAAATGGACAATGATCTGGATGTAAAAGGGGCTTTTGACGGATTGTATGAAGTATTGTCAGGGGTTAAGGTTGGTGAGTTGAAGCCCAATGAAGCTTCAGGAATTATAGAGACCCTGAGGAAGATAGATGAGGTGTTAAAGGTTATTTTTTAGTAATCAGTTTTTTAGAGATTTTATGAGTTACCCAAAATTAAACATAAAGATTTTAAAACAGGACTGGCTTTCGCTTCCTGCGACATCCAGACCTGTTTATAATTGAATTCATAAATACTATTTCAGGAGGGTTGCATGGCTCAGGAATTTGAAAATGCTGCTTCTTGCTGGAAAGCAATAATGTCAGATGTTTCCAGAAACAGGGGATTACTGTCTGTCATAGAAAAATTTGCAAGAGAGAACACAAACCCTACACACGTAGTATTCGGCACATCTGGATGGCGGGGTGCAACAGGATCTGATTTCACCTTCAACAATATGCGTGTGGTGACCTCAGCTATTATAGAGATGTTTAAAAGCAAAGACAGTTCTGTGATGAAGGCAATGGGAGTATCAGGCTTTGAGGAGATTCAAAAACGTGGAGTTATTGTCGGACACGACAATCGTTTTCTTGGTCCTGAGTTTGCCATGGAAGTTATTGGGCTTCTTCAAAAAGACGGAATCAAAACATGGTATGCAGGAGAGGCTCCTACGCCGGAGTTTTCAGTAGGTATTGAGATGGTACATGCAGCCTGTTCAATTAACCTCACTCCTTCACATAACCCTGCAAACTATTCTGGTTTCAAGTTCAACCCTTCGGATGGAGGGCCTGCAGGCACTGAGATTACAACAAGGATTGAAGAAATAGCAAACAGGATGATGAGTACATCACCTTTTGTGAAACCGGTAAAACCTGAGAACGTAGAAAAAATAGACCTTACCCGGCTTTATATCCAATTTATAAAAGAGAGGAAGACATTGGATATCGAGAAGACCTGTGATTTTGTGAACAGGGGAAATTGTATCATCTGTGTTGATAATGTGCACGGATCAACAAGGGGACGCATTCAAAGGATTCTTGGTGAATGCAAAAATATAAAATATCTGAGAACAGAGAATGATTTTCTTTTTGATGGTATCGCTCCAGAGCCTTCTGAAAAAAACATGCAGGGAGTTGAAAAAGTGTTAAAGGAAAGCAAAGATAGATTTAAGCTGGGCGTTGTTATGGACCCTGATGGCGACCGTATCAGGTACGCTGATGGCAGCATGCAGATACCGATGAACTATTTCGGAGCAATGGCATTCCATTTTCTTCATGTACATAAAAAGATTCCCGGTATTGTCGCAAAATCAGTCGGAACGAGCAATTTTGTGAATGCTATAGCAGAGAAACTGGGAGTGCCCGTGAAAGAAACAAAGGTCGGATTTAAAAACTTCAGGCCATATATGCTCAAAACATCCAGAGAAAGGGCGATAGTTGCCTTTGAAGAGTCAGACGGGATATCTGCATATAACCACATACTCGAAAAAGATGCCATCTTTGGTCTGCTCCTCGCTATCGAGATGATGGCAGTTACTGGCAAGAATCTGAGTGAGTATCTCAAAGACTTAATGGATGAATTTGGATATTACTATCCTGACCGTTCAGACATTTCTGTGGATCCGACCCTTGTTGGAGAACCTCTCATAAAAAAGATTTCGGTTATCGGGGAACGTTATAAGAAAGGAACGGTCATTCCTATGGGGAAGATCAGCAGGACTGTGAAGAATGTGATAACCGAGGACGGCATAAAATTGGTTTTTGATGATGGCTCATGGCTTATGATAAGGCCATCAGGCACAGAATCCAAGGTAAGGTTTTATATAGAAGCAAGAACAGAAGAGGGCAAACAGGCTGTGTTTGAAACAGCTGAGAGAATGACCAGAGATGCCCTTGGAATGGCAAGATAAGGAATAGCAATGGTTGATATCAAAAGACAACTGAATCCTTCGCAGTTTGCTGCGGTTACGACAATCCACGGACCTGTTCTTGTTATTGCGGGTGCAGGTTCCGGTAAAACAAGAGTTATCGAATATCGGGTCTTACATCTTGTACAGAACAAAATCAGCCCAAATTCTATCCTGCTTTTAACGTTTACAAGAAGAGCTGCTCATGAAATGCTCGCACGAGCTGCAAAGCATGACCCGAGATGCAAAAATGTCGAAGGCGGTACGTTCCATTCATTTGCGTACAAGGTATTAAAAAAATATGCGAAAACCATGGGATTTCCTGATTCATTCTCTGTTCTTGATGAAGGTGATGCCGGGGAAGCAATTCACAGATGTTGTACGAAACTCGGTTTCTTCGATAAAGAAAAAAGATTTCCCAGAAAAGATACATTGAAGAATATCCTTAGTATGTCCGTCAATAAAAATATCTCCGTGAGTGAAGTACTGAAAAAAGAATACCCTCATTTTCTTGAATATACACCTGATATAGAAAATCTGAGAAAAGCATATGCGGAATATAAGATTAAGAAAAACTACCTGGATTATGATGATTTACTCATCTACCTTACGCTCCTGTTGGAAAATCAGGATATCAGACTCCGCCTTTCCCAAAAATATAAATTCATAATGGTTGATGAGTATCAGGATACCAACAAGTTACAGGGGGACATCACTTATTTGTTAGCCGAGAGTCATAAGAATGTGATGGTGGTCGGAGATGATGCACAAAGTATCTATGGGTTTAGAGGAGCGTCTCACGAAAATATCATGGAGTTCCCGGAAAAATTTCTGGAATGCAAAATAATCAAATTGGAAGAAAATTACAGGAGTACTCAATCCATTTTGGATGTAGCGAATGCAGTGCTTGAAAACATGGAAAATAAATATTCCAAATGCCTTGTCTCCGCAAGAAAGCAGATAGGCGAGAAGCCACACTTACTCTTTTTCAAGGATGCGTATGAAGAAGCAGAATGGGGAGCAGAGCATATTAAAAAACAGAGGGATGCAGGTATTGTGTTAGGCCACCAGTGCGTTCTGTTTCGTTCTTCTTATCTCTCGATTCCTCTTCAGGCTGAATTAAGCAAGAGAAATATCCCCTATGAAGTATTCGGCGGACTGAAATTTTATGAAACAGCTCATGTAAAAGACGTGATGGCACATCTTAAAGTAATCGCAAATCCAAAAGATGAGCTGGCCTGGAATCGGGTACTCATGCTTATTGAAGGAATAGGTCCGAGGACAGCAGAGCGAATTTTAGAAGAAATTATCACGTCTGTATCACTTAGCGAGATTCTGGACACAGTGTTTCACAAATATGATAAAAGCCTCAGGTATTCAGAGGGATTGACAAAACTGTCTTCAGCATTAAGGGAAGCCTGTGATGAAAAAACAGATGTGGGAGAAAAATTCGGCATTGTTCTCGAGTATTACAACACGATATTAATAGACAAATTTGATGATTGGCACTTAAGACTTAATGATTTGGAAGCGTTAAGGCAAATATCAATGAGATATGATTCACTGGAAGAACTATTAGAGGATTTTGCGATTGAGCCACCGGAGAGAGGAGTGTGGAGAGTTGAACCGGAAACGAAAGAAGAGGAGAAGCCGCTCACCTTGTCCACAATCCACTCAGCAAAGGGTCTGGAATGGGAGTGTGTATTTTTGATAAGTCTCACGGATGGAGTTTTGCCTGTAAGCTTTGCGTTAGATCACGAGGATGAAATTGAGGAAGAGCAGCGTCTATTTTATGTGGCCATTACCAGGGCGAGAAAACATCTTTTCCTCTCATTGCATCATGAAGGCACAAGGGGTGGTATCACTCAATTTAATAAAGTTTCAAGGTTTCTTGATGTCCCGAATGTGTTATCAAAATTGGAATTAAGAGGTGTTCCTCAAGCCGATACAAAAGAGACAGTTCCTTATGAAGAGGCTGAAAAAGGAGATCACGTTTATGATAAGAAGTTACTCATTCAAAGAGTCATTGACTTTTTAAACAAACAATCATGAGGATTATTTTAAAAGGAGGATAATGATGCAGGTTCTCATTCTTTACTACTCTAAGGGAGGCAATACAAAAAAGCTTGCAGCAGAGGTGGCAAAAGGTGTTGAATCAGCAGGAGTAAAGGCAGTTCTTAAGAGTACGAAGGAGGTTACCAAAGAGGACTTTCTAATATCTAAAGGAATCATCGCTGGTTCACCTGTGTACTTTGGAGTCATGGCCGCTGATCTTAAAAGGGTCTTTGATGAG
>JBGPQS010000069.1:0-6732 GCA_041489235.1 Thermodesulfovibrionia bacterium | reverse complement strand
AGTTCCCTAATTTTTCCGAGAACGTCTTTCTCTTCAAGGAGGGATTCAACAATCTTATCAGCATCAATGGTAATCACCCCAAACTTTCTGAACATGGGAAGAACAGTGCTTTTTCCCATCCCATAATTGCCTGTCAGTCCAACAAGAAACATGAATGATATTATACACTAATTTAAATGATGGAGAGAATTGAACATTTTTGAGTCAATCAGAATGAATCAGACTAATTGAGCATACTTGCTCTTGTAATCTTCTATTGCCTTCTTGAGAGCATCTGCACCGAGGTTTGAACAGTGCATCTTCTCTGGAGGCAGGCCATCAAGTTCTTGCGCGATAGTTGTCTTTGATATGCTCAGAGCATCATCAAGAGTCTTATTTTTTATTATCTCGGTAACCATGCTACTGACTGCAATTGCAGCTCCACAACCGAATGTCTGGAATTTAGCGTCAACTATCCTGTCATTCTTAACCTTGATGTAGATCTTCATCACATCTCCACATACAGGGTTGCCTTCCATGCCTATCCCGTCTGCATCGGGTATTTCACCGATATTCCTTGGATGCATAAAATGATCCATTACTTTTTCGCTATACACATTCCACCTCCACCTTCTTATCTCCCCAGCCTTTTGCATAAGGGGACATTTCCCTAAGCCTTTGCACCACCTTCGGAAATTCTTCCAATAAATAGTCAATATCGTCTTCTGTATTATCTCTGCCTAAACTAAATACAATTGACCCCTGGGCGAGGGCTGCAGGTATACCCATTGCAAGCAGTACAGGAGATGCCTTCAGTGCCTTTGATGTGCAGGCAGAGCCAGATGCAGCATATATACCTTTTGCTGCAAGAAGTAAAAGCATAGCTTCACCTTCGATATATTCAACACAGAAGCTTGCATGGCCTGGAAGCCTCTCTGCAGGATGACCTGTAAGATATACATTATCTATACGTTTCATACCTTCTATCATCCTGTCTCTCAACATTCCCGAGTGCTCCATCCTGAATGACATCTCTGCCTTTGCCAATTCTGCTGCCTTCCCCATTCCTACAATGGCAGGCACATTCTCTGTTCCTGCCCTTCTCCCGCCTTCCTGTATTCCTCCATATATAAGAGGAACGATCCTTAGACCTTCTCTTACATAAAGAGCAGCAGCACCTTTCGGGCCATAGAACTGGTGAGCTGTCATGCTCAGAAGGTCAACACCAAGTTCTTTCACATTTAGAGGAATATTGCCTGCTGTCGCAACAGCATCTGTATGAACAATAATCCCTCGCTCTTTTGCAATTTGAGCTATTTCTCTTATAGGCTCAATTGTGCCTACCTCGCTACTTCCATGAATCACAGATATGAGACTTGTCTCCTTTGTTATTGACTTTTTAATGCGTTCAGGGTTCACTATTCCGTATTTATCAATCGGCAGAAAGGTCACTACAAAGCCATTCTTTTCAAGAAAACGTGCTGAGTTCAGAATCGAATGATGTTCTGCTCTTGAAACAATTATATGATTACCTTCATTCTGCCTTGCAAGTGCTATACCTCTCATGGCAAAGTTATTCGCCTCTGCACCACTTGAGGTAAAGACTATCTCACGGGGTTTCGCATTTATCAGTGACGCAACCCTCTCCCGTGACTTTTCTATAGCATCCTTTGCTCTTGTACCAAGCTCGTAAATGCTGAGCGGGTTGCCAAACTCATCTTTTAAATACGGTACCATTGCTTCAAATACATCAGGATGCAGGGGATTAGTTGCAGCATGGTCAAAATAGCATTTTTTCATTTTTGCCCCCTTTTTTAATATAAAACTTATAGGAATCTCTTGAGTCCTCAAGTCCCATGAATTCGTTCCCGGTTCTCGTACACCATTCGGGTATATCTTCAAGTGCCCCGTCATAATCAGTGACAACTTCGAGTACCTGTTCATCTTTAATCTCTTTTATGAGTTTCTCAAGCTGGAGCAAATGCATCGGGCACATCAAATGGACTATATCGGTCGTTCTATCTGATTTTATGTTTTCTACAAATTTCATTTTCCCCTCGCTTTTACTTTTGGCTTTTTTTGCGTAAAGGTTCCTTTAAGCAAATCCTTCAATGTAACTGTATTCAAAAAAGCCTTAACCTTTTCTCCAAGAGACCTCCATAACAGATAGGTAACACATTTATCCACCCTCATACATCCCTTTTTAGGATCAAGGCATGACGCTATCGCTACCGGTCCTTCAAAAACGTTTAAAATTTCACCTATGCTGATATTTCCAGGTCTTATACTCAAAACATATCCTCCGCCAGGTCCCTTTATGCTCTTTATAAACCCTGCCTTTCTTAGTTTATTGAGTATCTGTTCAAGATAGGGAACAGAAATAGCCTGTTTTTCAGAAATTTCCTTGATTGTCAGAGGCTCAGAAGGATACCCTTTTGCTATCTCAAACATTGCCCTTACACCATACCTGCCTTTTGTAGATAACCTCAACATGAAATATTATATAATAGTCTACTTAATTTGTCAAGTATTAATTTGACCATTATTATCAAGTATTTATAATTGATTTAAAAAATTGCGATGAATCAGGCTATAGAGTGGTCATTTAAATACTGTCGGCTTATTGTCTGGGATTGGAGGCATACGTAACGTTAAGCGAATACTACACTTACCTTTTCACCTATCGTTATGCCAAAATCTGATGAAGCACTCCCCCCGTATACAAAAAGTTCGAGGCAGTCAAAGCTGTTTATTAATGAATAAAGTCCTTTCCCTTCAGCTTCTGAATAATGATTTTTAACAGGCATTTCTTTCCCTTTAGCGATAACCTTGAGTCTTCCTTGAGGGTTGTTTCCGTAAAGGTCTTCAATCTTTTGAGTCTTTATATTCGTTATTGCATTCCCGAAACGGTCTATGTAAATCACTTCTCCCTCAATGATATTCCTTTCTGATACAGTCGTGGACGGTATTGGTATACTTATATAATCAGTAATCAGGTCACCAAATTTTACTATATCTATTCCCTTCGAAAGCCACGCAGCTACAGGTGCAAAGATGTCCTTCCCATGGAATGTAGAACTCTTCTTGATAAAATAATGTTCTGATGTGATATGAGTAACCAGAAGGATTTCATGCTTTACGTTATAAATCTGAGAAAAAACACCATTATCAGGACCTATAAAGCAATAGTAATCTGTTAAGACAATAATAGGTCTACGAATAGAACCAACACCTGGATCAACAACAACGACATGTATCGTTTTATGAGGAAAATATTCAAAACTCATCCCGATGGTGATGGCTGCCTCCATAATATTTTGCGGGCTTATATTATGGGTAATATCAACTATATTTACTGATGGGTTTATAGTAAGCATTATACCTTTCATAATACCTACAAAAGGATCTTTAACGCCAAAGTCAGTTGTCAAGGTTATTATAGGATTAGGTTGCATTCAGACCACCTGTGAGTTCTTTGAGATTATGCAGCCCCTTTCTTCTTACATACTCCTCTATTCCTTCAATTATATCAATGGTTACCCTTGGATTCACAAAATTGGCAGTACCAATCTCCACAGCCGTTGCACCCGCGAGCATGAACTCTATTGCATCCATAGCATTCATTATACCACCGATTCCAATAACTGGAATCTTTACCGACTTAGATGCTTCCCAGACCATCCTTATCGCAATAGGTTTGATTGCAGGGCCAGATAGCCCACCGATGATATTTGCAAGTTTTGGTCTCCGCGTTTCAACATCAATAGCCATTGCTGGTATGGTATTAATCAGCGATAGAGCATCACTCCCTGCATCTTCTGCTACTTTTGAAAATTCTCGAATATTTGATACATTCGGGGATAATTTTGTAATCAGTACTGCTTTCTTAACTGATTGTCGTACTTTTTCTATAAGCCTTGCGAGGATCTTTTTATCAGTGCCAAAAATAATCCCGCCTTTTTTCACATTCGGACACGAAACATTTAATTCAATCCCATCCACACCTGCACCATCAAGAACCTCTGAGAGCCTCTTATATTCCTGCATCGTATTGCCGAGTATATTCACTATAACCTTTGTGTCAAATCTCCTCAGATAAGGCAATTTCTCTTTTATAAATCTCTTCAGGCCAACATTTTGAAGACCAATTGCATTGAGCATTCCACAGGGTGTCTCACATATCCTCGGGGACGGATTACCCTCCATTGGCTTTAATGATATTCCCTTCACTACTATAGCACCGAGCTGATTTAGGTCAACAAATTCTGAATATTCTTCACCATATCCAAAAGTCCCTGAAGCAGTCATCACAGGGTTCTTAAGTTTTAGATGACCTATGTGAACAGTTAAATCCATAAAATCAAAATGTGGAGGATGAGGTAACCCTTTCGCTCATTCTCGGTCCCGATATGCATCGGGACCTCCGAGGTGAATTCCGTTCCGACTTCATGTCGGAACGGAATTCAAAACCGCTCAAGGACAACCTCATCCTCCATGTAAGAATGTTCTTTACCATATAATTTCCTCTATCAAGAATACCGGCCCCTCTTTACAGACCCTTTTATACCCATCAATTGTTTTAATAGTGCATCCAAGACACGCACCAAATCCGCATGCCATATTCTCCTCAACTGACATATACCCTTTTACTCCCTTTTCACGTGCAATCCTCGATACAGCTTCAAGCATGGGCTTTGGACCACAGGCATAAAGCAAATAAAGAGTAATGAGTGAAGAGTGATGAATTAAAAATTCATTTAAAACATCACTTATCATGCCCTTTTCACCGATGGAACCATCATCAGTGCTTATAATCAATTCATCTGTCAAGCCATTTAATCCATCAAGCATAAGGAGTTCATCTTTATTCCTTGCTCCGTACAATATATATGCCTTTTTTGAAAGTGCCTCTGCGAGAGAAAAAAGAGATGCTATCCCGATACCACCTGCTATAAGGAGAGGTATCTTATCGCTTTCAGGCTCAGGGTATTTATTTCCAAATGGGCCAAGGACATTAATAATCTCTCTGCTTTTCAATTCTTTCATCAACATTGTCCCTCTGCCTATGACTCTGTACAGGAACTGAATGCCTTCCGGTATCTTTCTGAAAAGACTGAATGGTCTTTTAAGTAAAGGGTCATATGTATTGCCAACATCTATCATATAAAACTGTCCGGGTTCGGGGTCAATTATTGTTTGTAAAGGAGCTATAGTAAGAAGATTACTATTGTTGTTTAAGGTAAGGTTACTTATTACTTCTGCCTTGAAGTATCTACTCAAAGTTGATCTCTAATATCTCATACTCCATTGTTTTTGCAGGTGCCTTAATTTGTACCACATCACCAATTCCTTTGTTAAGAAGTGCTTTCCCTACAGGAGAGCTTATCGATATCTTCCCATTCTTTGCATCTGCCTCATCAGGGCCGACAAGGATAAAGGTTTTTTCTTCATCTGTTTCAAGATCAAGTATTTTTACCTTTGCACCGAATGCAATCCTGTCCTGTGAAATCTTTGCGGGATCTATCACATCTGCAAGGGCAAGCTTAGACTTAAGCTCTTGTATTCTTCCCTCTATAAAGGACTGCTTTTCCTTAGCAGCATGGTATTCTGCATTCTCAGAAAGGTCACCGTGTGCACGGGCCTCTGCTATAGCCTTTATGTTTTTAGGCCTGTCAACTTTCAGAAGCCTCTCGAGTTCTTCCTCCAGCTTCTGATAACCTTCAGGTGTAATGGGATTTCTATGCATTAAAGAACATCCCTCCGCTTACCTTTTGCTTAATTTAACACTTTCTTGATATTTTTTCAAAGGACATCTTAATTATTCCAATTGGGCTTTCCTTGTAAACACTCAGTAAGTTTTATTGTTGTGGAAAAATAAACATATTGAAAGTGAAGATTAATCTTTAAGAAGAGAATATTTTTCCATCCCCTATTAAAAGTAACCAGTCTCCAAGCCTTTCCGCCTGAATCCTGTCATGGGTTGTGATAATGACTATTGAGTGACCATTATTCTTCATTCTTAAGATATTATCCTCGATGATTTTTTTGCTCTTTGCATCAACAAAAGCTGTTGGTTCATCAAGGAAAAGGATTTCAGGTTCTAATACCGTAGCCCTTGCGATTCCGAGTCTCTGGGTTTCTCCGCTCGAAAGGGTTAAAGCATTTTGTTCCCTCTTATGCATCAGGCCAACACATTCCAATGCCTTGTATGTCCTGTCTTTTACCTCATTTCCTGTTATTCCCCTTATTTTCAATCCATATGCAATATTTTTGAAAACTGTCGTATTGAATACCCCGATCCTTGGTAATACAAGTGTTATCTTTCTTCTGAGCTCAATGTCTTTCTTTAAAACAGAACCTCCAGATAAATAGTTAATTTCACCTTTGTCAGGATCCTCAAGAAGGGCACATATCCTGAGGAGTGTCGACTTCCCTGAGCCGTTAGGGCCCATCAGAATATAAATCCCACTTTTATCAAATGAGAATAAACAATCCTCTAAAACTTGATTTCCATTGTAACTTTTATAGATATGTGAGACGGTTAAATGAAAGTTCATCTCCCTGCTCTTATCATTCCTTTCCTCTGAAAAAGATGAAGCACGATGTTTATCAATAACGAGAGCGTGAGGAGTATTATCCCCAGTGCGAGGGCAAGTTCAAAATTCCCTTTATCTGTCTCGAGTGCTATGGTTGTGGTCATCACCCTTGTGTAACCAGCAATGTTTCCTCCCACCATAAGCACTGCACCCACTT
>JBGPQS010000068.1:0-6760 GCA_041489235.1 Thermodesulfovibrionia bacterium | reverse complement strand
CTGATAGATTCTTCCACTTTCATAGTGTTATAGAGATATATGTCTGATACGATAATCCTTGCAAGCCTTTTAGCCTTCTCTATTCTCTCGTCAAGAAGCGGCAGTTCTGTGATAACCTGTTGCGTCGTTATCCGGGGCTCCACTTTTTGTTCAATCACTTCTTCCTCTCTTTGCTTCAACTCTTCTTTCGGCTTCTCGATCTCTTCTTTCTTCTCTTCAAGCTTCTCTTCAGGTTTTACGCCTTTTAGCGCATTTATCTTTGCGAGAAGAAATTCTGAAAGGTGGTGATCCTCAATATAGTCATCAGCACCATAAAGGGATTCTGGCTCTCTCCTGTATCTTTTTTTATCGTATACCGAAGCAACAAGAATAACCCTGATCTCCTTTGTTTCCGACCTTAACTTCACCCTTCTGCATACCTCAAAACCGTAAATCTTTGGAAGAGCCACCTCAATAATTGTAAGAAAAGGGAGTTCTTTCATTGCCTTCACCATTGCATCTATTCCATCAGATGCGGTGATTATCTGATAACCTTCTTTCGTGAGGAGTGAGATTATTTCATCCATCATCGCAGTATTTGAGTGGGCCACAAGGACTTTATTACTATCTGTTTCCTTTTTAGGTATGGCTAAGGACTTTTTTACAAGAAAGACTGTACTACAACTGGGACATTTAAACCGTGAACCTTCAGACGTGAGCTTCCCTTCATTAATCTTCAGTTTTATTTTGCATTTAGGACATATTACAACCACTGTTTACTCCTCCTCGGCAACCATAATTTTATAGTTAAGAGACCTGTTATGAATCCTCCTATATGAGCAAACCATGCGACTCCTCCTTCTCGAGCAAAACCCGTACTTGTTAAGCCACTAATAAATTGTATAATAGCCCAAAATCCAATAACTATCAAGGCAGGAATCTTTACCACTGTTACAAAAAACACTAAAAATATTAGTGTATGTACCAATGCCCTGGGAAAAAGAAGCAGGTAAGCCCCAAGAACGCCTGAGATGGCACCGCTTGCCCCTATCATAGGAGTGAAGGAATCAGGACTCGTGATCACTTGGGCAAAGGCAGCAACAATCCCACAGAAGATGTAAAAGATAATAAACCTTAAGTGGCCCAGTTGATCTTCTATATTGTCGCCGAAAATCCATAGGTAAAGCATATTCCCTGCAAGGTGGAAAACACCGCCATGCATAAACATGGCAGAAAAAATTGTCAATACCGGATGTATTGGCTGGACTTTATCAAACGTGATGATATAATGAGGTATCGCACCATATGAAAAAACAATCTTCTCTGTGCCCGATGGAGAGGCAATCTGATATAAAAAAACAACTATATTGAGAACGACAATTCCTATTGTCACGAAAGGAAATGAGGCTGTAGGGTTATTGTCTTTATAGGGAATCACCAATCATTACCTTCATACTGTCTGCTTTTAAAGCACTCATTATGCTCACTGTTTGTCGGGCATATCATATACTCACTCCAGAACCAAATGAACTCACATGAACTATAACAAAATTATACGGGAAAGGGGTATGCGTGTCAAAAAATTGCCCTTACGACCCAAAGCGAAGAGAACCTGTCTTTTTTGAAGATAACACTTGCATTTCTCCATTTATCTATGCTAAAGTTTTCCCGTCTCCAAACTTTGATATATAATTAATTACATAATTACTCTTATAGGGTGGGGTATGATGAGTAAAAGAAAGAAGATCTTGATAGCCCTATTTCTTGTTTTCTTAATTATCCCTGTATACTCCATCATGGCAAAAGGCGCTCTTTCGCCTGATGCCCAGATGTGTATCGGCTGTCACTCAAACAAAGACTTAACCAAGCAACTGGAGAATAAAGAGACGCTTTCTCTCTATGTCAATGGTGACGAGTTCGCAAATTCTGTACATAACCCTACGAGTTGTGCTGGCTGTCATACAGATATCTCGATGGCAAATCATCCCCAGGCAAAGAAGGTCGCAAGCAAAAAGGAGTACTCTGCAAACGCTTCCAAATCATGCTCAATGTGCCACCCAAATGAAATGCTCAAGAAAAAACCCATGCACGGTTATGTGATAACTCAGCCGAAAGCTCCTGCCTGTGCAGAATGTCACGGAACACACTATATCAAACGCATAGCAGATTGGAAAGCCCGTATCAGTGAAGAACACTATTGCCTCAACTGCCATAAACCCGACCTTAGTATGCGTCTGGGAAGTGGTGAAACACTTTCTCTGTCTGTCAATGAATCTGATCTGAAAAAGTCTGTGCATAAAGGTATCCAATGCAGTGTTTGCCATACTGGTTTTTCAAAGACCGAACATCCATACAGGACTTTTAAAACCAAAAGAGACTTTACTGCAACTGTCTCAAAATCATGCACGATGTGCCACACCGATGCCCAGCTCAAGAAAAAACCAATTCATGCAGATTTAATAACGGCAGCCAAAGCAACCACATGTGTCGAATGTCATGGTTCACATTCAATCAAGCGCATGTCAGAGTTAAAGCCTACTGTAAAAGAAAACCAGTACTGTCTCACCTGTCATAAACATAAACTCAGTATGCCCTTGAAGAGCGGCGAGTCGCTCTCACTTTCAGTAGATGAATCTGTTATCAGAAAATCTGTACACGATAAACTTCCGTGCAGTGCATGCCATATTGGTTTTTCGAAGACCGAACATCCAAAGAGGGTTTTTGAGAGCAAACGTAAGTATTCCGTATCAGCGTCAGATATGTGCAAGAAATGTCATGAGAATGCAAATAAACTGTATGAAGAAAGTATTCATCTTTCCCAGCTTAAAAGCGGTAATCTCAAATCATCCACATGTACAGACTGCCATGGCAGCCACTCAATGGCAAAGGCAACGACAGATAAGACGCTGGGATTACTGTCATGTAATAAATGTCATGGTGAAATAAACAATGTATACAAAACAAGCGTCCACGGAGAGGCATTAACTAAAGCAAAGGAAAATGCTCCTACCTGTTCTTCCTGTCACAATGCACATGACGTGAAAGTGACAGCGAGAACTACAAAAATGAAAGATGCGTGTCTCAAGTGTCACAAAGATGCAGACAATCTCCACAAAAAGTGGTTATCGAATCCTCCCATTAAATTGTCATCTTTTGCAGGACTTCATCTTGATACTATAGCGTGCGCTACCTGTCATTCTCCTGGAGCAGGAGGAGGAGTGTATCTTACTCTGTACGATAAGAAGACAGGATATCCTTTCCCTGAGGAAAAGGTGCTGAAGTTGCTGAAGACTGACTCAGCCGGATTAGTAAAGAAAATAGATACCAATGAGGATGGAAACGTCGACGCCCGTGAGGTATGGAATTTTACTCAACGGTTAAAAAGGAAAGGTGCAGATGTAACTCTCAGGGCAATCATGGACGTTCGCACAGGCATCGAAGCACACCAGCTTACAGCAAAAGCTAAAGCAGTAAAAGAATGTGAAAAATGTCATCAAGCAGATTCTCACTTCTTTAAGAATGTCCATATCGTGCTTTCAAAGGCTGATGGAAAGCCAACACTCTATACCGCAGAGCAAGGTGTACTCAACTCTCCATTCTCGGTATTACCTGTAAGTCAGTTCTATGCCCTTGGAAGCTCAAACATAAAGCTTCTGGATATCTTGTTCATTATTGCAGTAATCGGTGGGTTATGTGTCCCCATAGGCCATATCACATTAAGGGTAATAACGAAACCAATCAGGCATTTGAGAAAGATGGGGAAAGGAGTTAAGAAATGAAAAAGACATATCTTCATCCAATACCTGTACGGCTCTGGCACTGGATTAATGTTTTAGGTTTTATCATTCTGATTATTACAGGGATTCAGATCAGATACGGCAATATCATCAGGTTGTTCTCATTTGAGACTGCTGTTGACATCCATAGTTGGACCGGGTTTATTCTTATAGCAAACTACTGTATCTGGCTCTTCTATTATTTCTTGACATTCAAGATTAAGATATATATTCCCCCGATAACCCATCCAATAAAATTTGCAAAAGATAGTATCCGTCAGGCAATATTTTATGGTTATGGGATTTTTGTCGGAGACCCTAATCCTCACCATCCGACACCGGACAATAAATTTAACCCAATGCAAAAAATTTCTTATCTTATGATTATGATGCTTCTTATCCCTGTTCAGATCATCACCGGACTTTTCCTGTGGGATCCGAAACTCTTCTCTAAATGGATTAACCTCGTAGGCGGGATACAAATAGTAGATATGATGCATGTACTGCTTTTCATATTCTTCAGTGCATTTATTGTGGTTCATTTCTATCTGGCTACCCTTGGACACACACCTCTCGCACACATTAAGGCAATGTTTACAGGGTACGAAGAGGAAGAAGAAGAGCACGCTGCCGGCCACAGCCACTGAAAACTACATATTAAGATAAATCGGGACAATACTGTCCCGATTTATCTTATCTTGAACCCCGAGTTTTATATGTCTAAAATCAGTTTCGAGTATTTTGAAGTCATTAAAAGTATAGTCTTGCAATAGTGTATTCTATAACTTTCAAGCCTTTAACTATCTCAAAACTTGTAGGAGGTTTGTTCTACAGGGTACATTTTCTTGTCAATCATTTTCCCCTTATGAGATACACCTATAGAAGATACATTTGAGATCAGATAAAATATTCCAGCCAGAAGCAGACTGATGAAGAAGATAGTAAAGAAAAGTTTTGGTTTTCGGTAGAGCAAAAAGACAAGTAATACTCCCCCTGCACCGGCAATGAAAATATTGGCTTTAGAAAAGCTAACAACACTATCGATAATCGCTGAGAAATCCATAAAGAATCCTTGCTCCTTATTGATTAATATAGCATAACCATACTTTTCTATCTCTATTTTTTACTTATCATTCTTAGATTTGGCATCTACTTCTTTAGGTTTCGACAAACTTTTTTTGAAATTATTAATTGTCTTTCCCAACCCCTTCCCGATTTCGGGCAATCTTGATCCACCAAACAGAACAAGAATTATTATGATCACAATTAAGATCTCCAAAATTTTCCTCCTTCGTCTTAGCAGCCGATATGACCTTCTTTATGTTTCGTTATATTAGCTGAAAATCGGTTTTAAGCCAATGAAATAGTTACACTCGGAATAACTCCTGTTGCATTTTCTTTTAATAACCTTTAAAATTATTTCTTGCTATAATTATGGATATTCCGATTTGTAAACGACAATCTCTTTTTTAAAATCGCCTATAAATTATTTTTTTTAATACTTTAATTGACATTATGCAAAGAATTATAGTGGACATAGACAACACTTTATGGGACTTCGCATCAGTTTTCGAGGATAGACTCAAGAAAATAGCGCCTGCAATACCGCCGATGACCGAATGGAAATGGGACTTCTACATGGAATATATCACGTTAGAAGAACTTTACCTTATCATCAATGATATTCACATAGAGCAGGATCTGTTTGAACCCTTTCCTTCTGCGAAGTGGTTCCTCGAATCTCTTCTTAAAGAAGGCCTTGAAATCATTATAGCTTCTCATCGGCAGGAAAACTCAAGAAAAGCTACGAAAAATTTTCTTCGAAAGCATAACCTCCTTTACTCCGAACTCCATTTGAGTAACGATAAGACAATACTTTTTGACTCAAGTATCGCAATTGTTGACGATGCTCCAAACATACTTGATGAGGCAAAACAAAAAGGCCTCATCTGTACTGGCCTTCACTGTCCGTGGAACAAACACACAGAACATCCTCTCTTTAGCTCTCTGGAAGAAGTCTCAGAATTTCTTTTGAAAGAACTATACGGTAAGAGAAAACTTTAAGAATATTTTCCTACCAGCTTTCTTTCTTCCTCTGTCAAGAGTTTCAATCCACGCCCCTGCGCAAGGGGCGACGAGTTCGGGCGCTTGAATTTTGCATGGTCTCAGATATACTTCCAGAAAAACAAGGATTGAAACTCGGGCAGAGCGGTGACTTCGTGCCCTTTTAGTGTACTCAAATAACGGTTCCCTTTCAATACACCGATAGAATGTTTCGCTGTGGTTGAAAGGGAACCGTTTATAGTTGTATAGAAAGTCCTATTCATATCCCGAATTTTTCCAATCATGCCACAACCCTATCCACTTGGCTAATTCTCCCGCACCGAATTTACCGGCAAATTTCTCGGCAAGTTCTGCGACTTCTTTCAGGTGAGAATCAAGGTAATGCCATTGACGATTTGAGTTAGGAGTATGTGCATATAAATCAGCCATGCCAATCACTTCCCCTTATCATGCCAACGCCCCGCCAGATACGCCCACTCCTCGCAACCGAATTCCGCCGCGAACGATGCAGCGAGTTCAACTGTGCCCCTCAGGTGCTCCTCTCTACGAGTCTTCGACAAGCCGATGCCATTCATCAACCGGCTTTCCGTCAATGCTGTGGGCATAAAACTTATGCAACTTATCCCCTTGGAATTTTAAGCTGCTCTCTCAGCATCCAATCTGCCCAATGTCCCTTATTTCTTCAACATGAATTATTCGACGTATTCCCTGAAATACTTCAAAAATTCCCCTGGAGTGACGATTTTCAGGTTTGAGTGGATATTGAGATTTTTGTCTATAAAATTCTTCCTGTCCCATGTGATAAGGAAATCAGCGCCCGAACTCACCGCTGAGGCAAGAATAGGCACATCATCATAATTAATCACTTTTAAAAATCTTTCAACGTCCTTTTGGCGGGGGTCATCAATTAACACCGGCTCAAGGAGTTCAATAAACTCTCT
>JBGPQS010000067.1:0-6816 GCA_041489235.1 Thermodesulfovibrionia bacterium | reverse complement strand
TTTCTTTTAGGGTATATGTCGGAATGCGTTATTGGCATCCTTTCATAGATGAAGTGGTTCCGAAGATCTATAATAATGGGATAAGAAAACTTATAGTCTTAATCCTGTATCCTCATTATTCACGTGCAACAACAGGCTCTGCACTTTCGCAATTCAAAGAAGTTGTGTCACGTTATCCTGTAGAAATTTTCTGTATCTCATCGTGGTTTGACCATCCTTTATATATAGGTGCACTCGTAGACGTAATTAAAAAGGGCATTGAATCGTTCAATCAGAATTTTTCAAGTAATCCCCCCATCCCCCCTTTAGAAAAGGGGGGTAAGGGGGGATTTGAAGGAAGGAGGAATGTCCATGTACTCTTCAGTGCCCATAGCCTGCCGGAGAGCTTTATAGCTGAAGGAGACCCTTATGTATACCAGATACAGGAGACAATAAAAAAGATCGTAAAAATAATGAATATCGAATGGCATCTGTCGTATCAGAGCAAAAGTGGTCCTGTGAAATGGCTTGAACCTTCAACAGAAGAAATGCTTGAGAATTTTGCTGAGTGGGGATACAGGAATATGCTTGTAGTTCCGATAAGTTTTGTTTCAGACCATATTGAGACACTGTACGAGATAGATATATTATATAAAGATATGGCCCAAAAGAAAGGGATAACACTTAAAAGAGCAGAGTCTTTGAATACACATCCGCTATTTATTGAGGCATTGAAGGACATAGTGATAGAGAGTGTTAAGGAGATAAAATGGGTATAAGAGTTCAGGCTTTTGAATTAAGCAGGATATAGAATGAGGCTGATTATTCTCGGCGGCGGAATTTCCGGCCTTTCTTTAGCGTACTTTCTCCTTGAGAGAGATCCCACTTTAGATATTATCGTCCTTGAGTCCGAAAAAAGAGCAGGGGGCAAGATATGGACTGACAGGGTAGACGGTTTTCTGTGCGAAAGTGGTGTAAATGGTTTCTTAGATAACAGACCGAGGACACTTGAACTTACTGCAAAACTTGGGCTCGCTCCGCTGAGAAGCAATGATACAGCAAGAAAAAGGTATATATTTTCTGACAGGAAACTCCATCTCTTCCCTGAATCACCTGTCTCATTCTTTTCTTCGAATCTTCTGAGCCTTTATGGCAGATTGAGGATTATATACGAAATCTTTGTACCAGAGGGTAAAGAAGATGATGAGACGCTTGCAAATTTTGCAAGACGGAGACTTGGCCGAGAGGCATATGAAAAACTCATTGACCCGATGGCATCAGGCGTATTTGCAGGTGATCCAGAAACCATGAGCCTCAGGAGTTGTTTCCCGAGAATATATGAGCTCGAAAAGAAATACTGCAGCCTCATAAAGGCAATGCTGAAACTTCAGAAAGAAGCAAAGAAAACCGGGAAAAAAGTGGGGCCGGGTCCTGGCGGTGTTCTCACTTCATTTTATGACGGAATGGAAGTGATGATTGCTACTCTGAGAAATTATCTGGTGGAAAGGCTTAGGACGAGCAGTAGAGTAATCTCGATTGACAGAAAGGCCAACAACTATCTTGTGTATCTCTCTGATAATTCAAAAATTGAGGCAGAGGCAGTTGTGATTGCAACACCTGCCCATGCAGCGTCAGAGATTGTGAAGAACTTTGATAAGAACCTATCTTTAGCCCTTAGTGGTATTTTCTATCCTTCGATTTCTGTTGTATGTCTCGGGTTTAAAAAGGAGAAGATAACACAACCTGATGGGTTTGGTTTTCTTGTGCCTTACAGAGAAGGGAGAAAAATACTTGGGACACTATGGGATTCGAGCATATTCCCTAACAGGGTTCCAGAGGGTTATGTGCTTTTCAGGAGTATGATGGGAGGCGCACGAGCATCAGAACTTGCAATGCAGGATGAAAACAGATTGATAAACATGGTTATGGATGAACTGAAGAGTAGTATGGGCATAAAGGTACAGCCAGATTTTGTAAAGGTATATAGACATGAAAAGGGCATACCGCAATATTCCGTAGGGCATCTGAAACGGCTTGAAACAATTGAAGGAATCGCAGGAAGGCACACAGGACTTTATCTCACCGGCAACTCTTATCGCGGGATTGGTGTGAATGACTGTATAGAGAATTCATACAAACTATCAGAGCAAATAACAGGAAAATAGGAATGTTTAGGATTGTTTTTGTTTTAAAAATATGATATTTTTCAGACAGAGGAGGGAACATTGAAAGAAAAAGAGATTGTCGAGCTGTTAAAAAAAGAAAATGAGGAGTTCTTGAGGCTCAATGAAGAGCACAAGGATCTTGAAAATCTCCTTGAGGAGTTTGACAACAAACGATATCTTACCTCAGAGGAAGAAATTGAAAGAAAAAGGATACAAAAACAGAAACTCCTTAAGAAAGACAGAATGGCAGAGCTGATAAGAAATTATAAAAAGAATTACTCAAACTAAACAGTGAGGAGTAAATAGTAAGTAGCGAGTAGTTAAAGATAAAGAACAGAAAACTTAAGCATTCTTCCTTTATATTTCATAACTACTTACTACTCACTGCTGTTCACTAACGAAAGAGAGGGGGTTGTAGTGAGAAGTAAGACCATTAAGGAAGGACTGGAGAGAGTTCCACATAGGGCACTCCTTTATGCTACTGGTGTCCCGAAGTCAGAGATGAGTAAACCGTTTATTGCTGTTGCAACGAGCTTTACCGATATAATCCCTGGCCATGTAGGGATGCGGGATCTTGAGAGATTTATAGAAAAGGGCATACATACCGGCGGTGGTTACCCGTTCTTTTTCGGGATTCCCGGTATATGTGATGGGATTGCAATGGGACATAAAGGCATGCATTATTCACTTCCGTCAAGGGAACTCATTGCTGATATTGTTGAGGCAATTACAGAGGCGCATCAGTTTGACGGGCTTGTGCTTCTCACAAACTGTGATAAGATTACACCTGGCATGCTCATGGCTGCTGCAAGGATTAATATTCCTTCAATAGTTGTTACTGCAGGGCCAATGCTCTCTGGCCGTCTTAAAGGGAAAAGGCTTTCGCTTGTCAATGATACCTTTGAGGCAATCGGTAAATATAAGAAGGGTTTGATAAATGATGAAGAACTTGAGGCCCTTGAGGAGTGTGCCTGTCCAGGTGCTGGTTCGTGTCAGGGGATGTATACTGCGAATACAATGGCATGTGTGACAGAGGCCCTCGGGATGAGCCTTCCAAAATGTGCCACTTCGCTTGCGGTATCTGCGAATAAGAAGAGAATTGCCTTTGAAAGCGGTAGACGTATTGTTGAGTTAATAAAGAAAAATATTACTCCGAGAAAGATAATGACAAGGAAGGCATTTGAGAATGCAATAATGGTTGATCTTGCGCTTGGAGGTTCAACAAATACAGTGCTTCATATCCCTGCAATAGCTCATGATGCAGGTGTTGATTTGCAACTCGATACCTTTGATCATTTAAGCAGAACAACACCACATATTTGTGATATGCTCCCGGCAGGCAAGAACTACCTCGAAGACCTTGATTATGCAGGAGGAATACCAGGAGTTCTTAATAGGCTCAGGGAAAAGGTACATGATACTATCACTGTGAGCGGCAAGAGCATCTATTCAATAGCAGATACAGCAGTGATTACAGATGAAGATGTGATAAGACCATTAAACAAAGCACATCATAAAGAGGGGGGAATTGCCATACTCCGTGGAAACCTCGCACCTGATGGCGCTGTAGTGAAACAGTCTGCAGTGAGTAAGAATATGATGAGTTTTGAAGGTGTGGCAAAGGTTTTCAATTCAGAAGAAAATGGCATGAAGGCAATTCTTAATGGAAAGATAAAGGCAGGGGATGTTGTGGTAATCAGGTATGAGGGGCCTAAAGGAGGCCCTGGCATGAGGGAGATGCTTTCTCCAACAGCAACCATTGCAGGGATGGGATTAAGCGAATCAGTTGCCCTTATTACAGACGGCAGGTTTTCAGGAGGCACAAGGGGACCATGTATAGGTCATGTATCTCCTGAGGCAATGGAAGGCGGGCCTATTGCGATAATCAAAGACGGTGATAGAATAAAGATAGATATACCGAAGAGGAAAATCGAGCTGATGCTTTCGGATAAGGAGATTAAAGAGAGACTGAGCAGGTGGAAGCCTCCAGAGCCAAAAATAAAGAAGGGATACCTCTCAAGATATGCAAGGATGGTGAGTTCTGCGGGAAGTGGGGCGGTAATGAAGTAATTTCCATTTTTATGGTAGAATTAATAGTTATTTAGAGGAGAAAGAAAGTATCATGAAGATGTCAGGTGCTGAGATATTAATTGAGTCTCTTAAAAAAGAGGGCGTAAAGCATATATTCGGCTATCCAGGTGGTGTTGTGCTTAATATATTTGACAGTCTTTATGACAATAAAGAAGTACAGTTAATTCTCACAAGACACGAGCAGGGTGCTGTTCATGCAGCAGATGGCTATGCAAGAGCATCAGGCAAGGTTGGTGTTGCACTGGTGACCTCGGGACCAGGGGCAACAAACACTATAACAGGGATAGCCACAGCCTCTATGGATTCTATTCCTCTTATTGTATTTTCAGGACAAGTGCCAACTATGCTTATTGGGAATGATGCTTTTCAGGAGGCTGACATAGTAGGTATTTCAAGACCATGTACAAAATATAATTATCTTATAAAGGATGTAAAAGACCTGTCGAGGATTGTAAAAGAGGCATTTTATTTAGCACGGGAAGGACGTCCCGGCCCTGTACTTATAGACCTTCCAAAGGATGTGACAGTATCAAAATCAGAGTTTACTTGGCCAGAGATAGATATACGGAGCTATAAACCAACGTATGAAGGCAATAAATGGATGATAACTCAGGCAGCACAGCTGATTGCAAAATCCAAGAAGGCGGTTATTATTGCTGGTGGTGGTGTCATACTTTCCGGGGGTTCAAAGGATCTCAGAGAATTAGCAGAGTATGCAGAAGTACCTGTCACAATGACCTTAATGGGACTTGGTTCTTTCCCTGGCACACATGCATTCTCACTTGGTATGCTCGGCATGCATGGAACCTATTATGCAAATAAGGCAGTTCAGGGTGCTGACCTGCTGATTGCAATAGGTATGCGATTTGATGACAGAGTTACGGGGAAGATTGATGCCTTTGCACCACATGCAAAGATTATCCATATAGATATCGACCCGACCTCAATCAGAAAGAATGTGCGTGTGGATGTCCCAATAGTAGGTGATGTAAAAAGAGTTCTTACTGTCTTGAACAAGGTTCTGAAAGAAGAGGTGAAGGAGCAATGGGGCGAAGTTCGAAAGGCATGGTTGAGGCAGATAAATGATTGGAGACAGGAACGACCGATGACCTATACGCATAGCGATGAAGTGATAAAACCGCAGTTTGTTATTGAAAAAATTTATGAACTTTCAAAAGGAGATGCTATCATAACAACCGAGGTAGGCCAGAACCAGATGTGGACAGCGCAGTTCTATAAATTTGATAAACCTCGAACCTTGCTGACATCAGGTGGTCTCGGTACCATGGGGTATGGGTTCCCTGCTGCAATCGGTGCACAGTTTGCACATCCTAATAAACTTGTAATTGATATAGCAGGAGATGGAAGTATTCAGATGAATATCCAGGAACTTGCAACTGCGGTTATCAATAAGCTTCCTGTGAAAGTAGCCATATTGAACAACCATTATCTCGGCATGGTCAGGCAGTGGCAGGAGCTTTTCTTTAATGAACGATACTCGTATAGCCATCTTGATGTCGTCCCTGATTTTGTAAAGGTCGCAGAGGCTTACGGCGCTGTTGGTTTCAAGGCAACAAAACCGAGTGAGGTCGAGCCTATTCTCAAGGAGGCATTTAAGATAAAGAAAACTGTGTTTATGGATTTTATTATCGACTGGAAGGAAAAGGTCTATCCAATGGTCCCTGCAGGTGCAGCGATAGACCAGATGATGTTTGAAGAACAGAAGGAAAAACCCGAGAAGAAACTGAAGGCGGTTAAATAGATGCGTCATACCATTTCACTGCTTGTTGAAAATAAGTTCGGGGTTCTCTCGAGGATTGCTGGCCTCTTCAGTGGCAGGGGTTATAACATAGAGAGTCTTTCCGTGGGTGAGACAATAGACCCGCAGATATCCGTTATGACCATAGTAACGAGTGGTGATGACCAGATAATCGAGCAGATCACAAAGCAGCTCAACAAACTCATAGATGTCATTAAGGTGGTTGACATGACAGAGCTTGACCATGTGGAGCGTGAAATGGTGCTCATAAAGGTTACACCCAAACAGGAAAATAAGGCAGAGGTTCTCAGACTCGCAGAGATATTCAGGGGTAGGGTTGTAGATTCGAGCCAGAAGACTTATACAATAGAAGTGACAGGTGATGAAAAGAAAATAGAAGCAATTGTCGAACTCCTTAAGCCTATGGGCATAAAAGAGTTTGTCAGGACAGGCAAAATAGCGATTGCCCGGGAGGGAATAAAGAAATAGCCCTTACTTTTTTTTCTTTTTCGCAGCTGTTTTCTTAGCAGTCTTTTTGGTCTCTTTATGTCCCGGTTTGCAGGTCATAAAACCACCTCCCTCTTTTTACAATTCTTAGATTAAACTTATCATGCAGATGAAGATTTGTCAAATAAAATGTGGAGTGGGAGTTATTTTATAAAGAATTGTGAAATATACCGAATTGCAAGGGAGATAATGATAAGTCCTAACATAAGTTTAATATATTTTTGAGGAACGAATTTTTGAGCACGTGCACCAAGATACATGCCTGCAAATCCTCCTATACCAAAGAGAAACCCGAGAAGCCAGTCCGGCGAACAG
>JBGPQS010000066.1:0-6844 GCA_041489235.1 Thermodesulfovibrionia bacterium | reverse complement strand
TCTGCTTCATCCTGTATTTCCACAAAATGAGATTGAGAGGAAAAAGGGGCTTATAAAAGGTTCTCTGAGACAGCGCGAGGAAGAACCTTCTTTCCTCGCAGAGCGTGCTTTTAAGAGAGGGGTATTCGGAGAACATCCATATGGAAGGCTTGTAGAAGGTTCTACAGAGACTATCGATAATATAAAAAGAGAGGATATGATAAAGTTCTATTCAGATTATTTTCTGCCCAACAATTCCATATTATCGATTGTTGGAGCCCTTACAGCGGATGAACTCAATTCTTTAATTAAAAAATACCTTGGTGAATGGAAAAATGTTGAACTACCATATAATTCCCCATTACCCCCCTTTAATAAAGGGGGGCTGGGGGGATTTTCAGATGGAAAAAAGATAAAGAAGGTTATAAAAGTTGATAAGGATCTCACACAGGCAACGATCATACTCGGCCACTTCGGTATCAGCAGAGACAACCCTGATTTCTACGCAGTGTCTGTTATGAACTACATTCTTGGTGGGGGAGGTTTCTCATCAAGGCTCATGCAATCTATAAGAGATGAAATGGGTCTCGCATATGATGTACATAGTTTCTTCTCATCTCACAAACAAGGAGGAATTTTTCAGATAGGTGTCCAGACAAAAAACGATTCTGCAAATACAGTCATTGATGAAATTCGCAGACAGATGAACAGAATAAGAGAAGAAAAAGTTTCAGATGAAGAACTGTCAGATGCAAAGTCTTATCTCACGGGGAGCTTTCCGAGGAGGCTTGATACGAACAGAAAGATTGCTGACTTTCTTGCAACTATTGAATTCTATAATCTCGGGCTTGATTATGTGGAAAAATATCCTGGGTATATAAATTCAGTAACAAAAGATGATATTCTCAAAGTCGCGGGAAAATACCTTTACCCTGAACACTATATACTTGTGGTTGTTGCAAATCAGGAAAAGGCAATGGTAAGGCAATAATTAATATAGTTTATCTTATCCTATATAACCTACAATAGAGATTCCTGCTTTTTTTGACTCTTCAATCATCTTATCTTTGTTTAAAATAAGGCATTTTTCTGCCTCAAGAGCAAGAACTCTTGCACCAACCTCGATCATTGCCTCCAATGTATTTAAACCAACAACAGGCACATCGAATCTCATATCCTGGTTGGGTTTACTGACCTTCACTACCACAGCTTCTTTACCCGCAAGCTTCCCACCCCTCTTTATCGCCTCATCAGTTCCCTCAATGGCCTCTACAGCCATCACAGCCTGATTTTTAACTACAACAGTCTGTCCTATGTCCATCCTGCCAATCTCCTTTGCAATCCTCCAGCCAAATGTGATATCTTTCCACTCATTCTCTGTAGGACTGTCTTCTGTAAGTACCCCCTTGCGTATAACGAGATTTGAGCTAATAGAAGTTATATCGAGAAGATTAATGCCTTCTTTTTCGATTTCTTTTGTGATGGCTAATAAAATTGAGTCATCGCTTCTGTCTTTTAAGGAGAAAAGGAGTTTTATAGCCCTGAGGTCTGGTATGATTTTGCTTTTATAGAGCAGTGATTTTGGAACTTTTCCTGCCATGACTGCGTCTCTCACATCATATTTTATGAGAGAATCTATTATCTCTCCAAATTTGCCCACATTTACCCATTTTATCTCATCCACATATGAAGACAATGATTTTTCAGCGAGAGGATCAAGCGCAATAGCAAATACTGTATATCCCTGTGCTTTTGCCTCACCAGCGATTGCTATGGGGAGGTCACCCATGCCTGCTATCAAACCAAGTTTTTTCATCAGAGAATATTTATCTAAGTAATCTCCCCTCAGCCCTCTTTAAAAAAGAGGGGAATAATTTAGATGTTTGTGTTTTAGCTCCCCCTTTTATAAAGGGGGATGAAGGGGGATTACTAATCATTACCTACAGATGCCTCTTTTGTTTGCTTGGATGAATTCGATCAGATGCTTTATCTCATCTGTATAGGGGAGATCTTCTTGTATTTTCTTAACAGCATCATGCAATGTCCTCTTCTCTTTAAATAAAATCTTGTAAGCTTTTTTGAGGTTGTTTATTGTTGAATCAGGAAAGTTATTTCTCTTTAATCCGATAGTGTTTAAGCCAAAGAGTTTTGCTCTTGCACCCGAAGCTATAGTATAAGGGAGTATATCCTGTCCTACTCCGCTAAATCCGCCAACCATTGCATACACACCGATCCTTGTGAATTGATGGATTGCAACAAGTCCGCCGATAAATGCAAAATCTTCAACAACGACATGTCCTCCAAGGGTTGCAGCATTTGCCATTATTATGTTACTGCCTATTTTACAGTCATGAGCTATATGGACATAGGCCATGAGAAAATTTTTGTTTCCAATTATGGTCACCCCATCTCCGCCGACAGATGCCCTGTGGATTGTTATATATTCTCGTATTATGTTATCGTTACCTATCTTCACGCTTGTTTTTTCTCCCTTGTACTTCAGGTCTTGTGGTGGAAGACCGATGCTCGTATAGGGATAGACTATGCAATTTTCACCTATTTCTGTATTGCCTTCTATAATTACATGTGAGATAAGTTTTGTTCCTTTCTTTATATGGACACCCTCACTAATAATGCAGAATGGTCCAATAAAGACCCCCTCATCTATTTCTGCGTGAGGGTTTACAATTGCTGAGGGGTGGATTTCTTTTTTCATAATTTTTATATCTCCTTGTCTATGACCATTGCGGTAAATTCAGCTTCAGCAGCTACTTTTTCTTCAACAATTGCATTACCGGAAAACTTCCACACATTTCCTCTGTGTTGAAGGATAGTGATCTCTAATCTGAGCTGATCGCCCGGGACAACAGGTTTCCTGAATTTTGCCCTCTCTATACTCATGAAAAAGATAGATTTACCCATAGGTGCTCCAGAACAGATGGCCAGTACACCTGCTACCTGTGCCATTGACTCTATTATCAATACCCCGGGCATTATAGGAAGCCCTGGAAAATGTCCTTGAAAAAACTCTTCATTTATTGTTACATTTTTAATTCCGATAGCCTTTATCCCTGGCTCTACATCAATAATCTTGTCTACTAAGAGAAACGGATATCTATGTGGTAAGAATTTTTTTATCTCTTTTATATCCATCACGGATGACCCCCTCCTTCGAGTTTCTTTATCTTTTCTTCAAGTTCTTTTATTCTTTTATAAAGTTCTGGCAATTTTGCGAATAGAGCCTGTGCCTTCAACCAGTCTCTATGCGGTATTGCAAATGTCCCGGAATATATCCCTTTAGTAAAGTGGCCCATGACCCCTGACTGACCGCCTATCATGGTCCCGGAGTCTATCCTGGCGTGGTCAGCAACCCCCACTTGGCCGGCCAAGGTAACAAAATCGCCTATCTCAGTACTCCCTCCAATTCCGACCTGGGCAATAATAATAGAGTTCTCACCAATTTTGACATTATGTGCAATCTGTACAAGGTTATCTATTTTTGTGCCTCTCCCTATTATTGTATTTCCTGTTGTTGCTCTATCAACAGAGACATTAGAACCTATTTCAACCTCATCCTCAATCACCACACCTCCTACCTGAGGAATTTTGTAGTGTTTTCCTCCCTCAAAAATGTAACCAAAACCGTCTGACCCTATTACAGAGCCAGAATGTATGATGACCTTATTGCCAATTGTTATATTCTCCCTCAAAACCACATTAGGATAAATAGTGCATTCTTTTCCAATGGTAGTATTCTCGCCCACAAAAACATATGGAAAGATAACAGTATGGTTACCGACAAAAGCACCATCTGAAATATAAGAAAAAGGGAAGATTGATACGTCCTGGCCTATAGTTGCTTTATCTGACACAATAGCATCCTTACTTATCCCCGTAGGTTCTTGTGGTTTTAAATAAAAAATTCCAAGTAGTTTTGCAAAGGCAAGATGAGGGTTTGATACCTTAAGTTGAGTTACAGAGAGGCCGGCGATCGGTTCTTTTACCATCACACATGATGCCCTGCATTCAGAAAGGTACTTCTTGTAATTGCTTGTTGAGAGAAAGGTGATATCTCCTTCTCGGGCCTCGTTTATACCTGATACGCCAGTAATTTCTATTTCATCCGCCTGAGGCGGACCGATTACTTCACCTGTAAGGAAGGCTGCAATTTCTTTAACCTTCACTGCTTTTTCGGTGTGGCTTTTGACTCGTTATATTTTTTAATGACTTTGTCAGTAATATCTGCATCTTTGTTTGTATAAAGAATAAAGCCTTTATCAACGATAAGAGTGTATCCTTCTTCGACTCCGAACTTTTCAGCTATTTCAAAAATCTCCCTTAAAATCATCTTCTTTAATTCCGCATCTTTTTTTCTGAGTTCGGCGTCTGAGTCTTGGAGTAACCGCTGGTATTCTCTCCACAATTTTTCGAGTTCTTCATTCTTACTTTTCTTTGTCTCTTCAGAAAGAACGGACAATTGTTTTTCCAGGTCACTTTTTAATTTTTCTATAGTTTTGCCCTTCTCTTCTACAAGAGACTGTTTCGATTTTGCTAAGATATTCAAGTCAGCACTGGCTTTCTTTCCTGCTTCAGATTCATCGACAACCTTCTGAAGGTCTATAACCCCTATCTTTAATGAGTCAGCCGCAACTAAGTAAGACGGCGTGAAAAAGATCATAAAAAGTAATAAGGGCATTATTGTTAAAGTTTTTTTCATCTCTCCTCCTATTATACAGTTCTTTTATACAGTCCTAAAAAAAGGTTCCAAAAGTGAATTCTATCTTACTCGCATTTTCTCCAGGTTTTCTATCAAGATTATAACCCCATTCTATCCTAATAGGGCCAACTGGGGAAATCCATCTTATGCCGAATCCTGTAGTATATCTGAGTTTGCCAAAATTTTTAAATGATTCATATGCATTACCTGCGTCAAAAAATACCACGGCCTTGAGCTTTAATTCGCTGACTATGGGGAAAATATATTCAGCATTGAAGATTAGTTCTTCTGTGCCTCCGATTACATCTCCTGTCTTTTCATCTCTTGGTCCTGCCTCACCAAATCCGAATCCCCTTACAGTATTAATACCACCGACATAGAATCTATCGTACAAAGGCACTTCATTACCAAACAGACCTGCAGCATGTCCAAACCTGCCTCTGAGCATCCCGGTAGAATTTCCGAGTGGGAATCTGAGGGGGAAATACCAGGCAGAGTCAATCCCGGTCTTTACAAAGTAGTTATCTCCTCCGATACCTGCATATTTTACATAAATAGAATTTCTTGAACCCCTTGATGGGTCAAGGTAATTATCTCGTGTATCCCTTACTAACGAAGGGGTAATACTGCTGGTGAGCTTTGTTCCTTCCTGCTCTTTTATTACTACAGAAACGTTTTCAGCTACATCATAAATTGTTGCACGCTCAAGGTTATATGCAATTTCACCCCTCACATATTCAGTAAAGTTCTTTCCAAAGGAGACACCGAATCCTGTTGCCCTGTTTTTGTATTCCACAAAGTATTCCCTATTGAGATTATAAATGGTTGCAGAGAAAAGGATGGGTTTGTCCATAAACCAAGGATCTTTAAAAGTAATGTCGTAGTACGAGCTTAAACCACCGAGCTCCGCCCTGATTTTTATGAGCTGTCCTTTTCCGAAGAGATTGCCCTGTGTTAGATCAATCATTCCAATTAATTTATCAATGGAGCTATAACCTCCCCCGACACTTATAAAGCCTGTAGCCTTCTCCTTTACCTTTACATTAAGGTCTACCTTTTTTTCCTCTGGTAATGGTTTTGGAATTATTTCAACAGTCTCAAAAAAGTTAAGGTTATTGAGTCTTTCGTAGCTTCTTTTTAAAAGGGAACTGTTAAAAATATCACCCTCATCGAGTCTTATCTCTCTTCGTATAACTTTATCTCTGGTTTTAGTGTTCCCCGAAACCTCAATCCGGCCAATCCGGTATTTATCGCCTTCGTCTATTTTTAAAAATACCTTTACAACCTTTTTGCTCTCATCAGGTATCAGGTCAGGAGTAACAGTAATAATTGCATATCCATTTTCTGAGTATAATTCAGATATTGAAAGAATGTCCTTTCTGAGGGTTTCTTTACTGAAAGGCTTATCAGGTAACAGTGTAATCCTTTTCTTAATCATATCGTCACCGAAGACCTTGTTTCCTGAAAATTCTACTGAGGAGACTTTAAACTGGTCACCTTCAGAAACTGGTATTGAGATTATCATGCCTTTTTTGTTATCTGTAAGTTGAATCTTTGGTTCCCCGACTGTTGCTTTAATAAATCCATTGTTAAAATAAAGATCTTTTATCTTTTCAAGATCTGAGTCCATGCGCTCTTTTTTATAATAGCCTGAAGAAGTGATAAAGGAGAAAAACCACCACTCTGCGGTCTCCATTACCTTTTTTATCTTGCTTGTAGAAAAAGCTTTATTACCCTCTGTTGTTATCTTTTTTATCTTTATCTTCGGACCTTCTTCTATCTGGTAGGTCAGAGTGACCTCATCAGCGCTGATTTTTTTAATCACAGGGACTATATTTGACAGCCAGTAACCCTCTTCTTCATAAAAGGCCCTGAGTTTGCTTGCGTTGTCCTGTATAAGTACCACATCAGCAATGGAGCCAGTTGTTATGGTGATCTTTTCCTTAAGCTTCGAATCGTCAAACTCCTTGTTGCCCTGAAATTCAATTTTAACCACGGTAGGTTTTTCTTTCACAGCATAGATCAGCTTTATACCACCCTCAAATGGTTCAATCTCAGCTTTCACATCGTCAAAATAGCCCATCTTGAAAATGTTTTTAATGTCTTCGTTTGTTTTATCCTGAGAAATGGGTTCGCCTAATTTCTGTG
>JBGPQS010000065.1:0-6871 GCA_041489235.1 Thermodesulfovibrionia bacterium | reverse complement strand
TTATATCTTCTGAAACATCACTGTTGTTAAGAAATATCCTTCCATTTTTGAAAATGATAGCAGCATTATTGAGAACTTCTCTCAGTTGATCATCACCATCCTCTGGCTTTATGCCACTGTTTCTCAATGCAAGGGCAACAGTTCTATATAATGCACCGGTGTCGAGATAATCGAAGCCGATTTCTTTTGCAATAAGCCTTGCGATGGTGCTCTTTCCAGCACCTGAAGGACCATCGATGGCAATCACCTTTTTCATAGTGAACAGTGAACAGTGAATAGTGAATAGTGAAAAACAAAACCGATAAACTTATTGTAAGTTACTCGTAACCCAGTACAACTTATTTGATATATATTGCCTTTCATGACGTTAGCTTTCTTAGTATTTCAAAAAATCCAGGAAACGATATATTCACTGATGAAATGCCATGTATCGTTGTTGTTCCATCAGCGATAAGAGCAGCGATTGCCATTGCCATCGCAATCCTGTGGTCTCCGTGACTTTCGACAACAGCGCCTTTTAATCCTGCCTTACCCCTGATACTCAGACCATCCTCGAATTCTTCGATTTCTGCTCCCATTTTTCTGAGCTCAATCACCATGGTCTTAATCCTGTCAGACTCTTTTACTCGTAATTCCTCAGCTCCCCGAATAGTGGTGATGCCTGTAGCCTGCGTTGCTGCAACACACAGGATCGGGAACTCATCGATCATGGCAGGGATTTGGTCTTTTTCTATTGTGATAGCCTTCAGTTCTGCACCGCCCCTGCAGTGAATGTCTACTACAGGTTCAATGTATGCACTTCGTATATTTGTAATTTCGATATCAGCTCCCATCGCTTTAATCGCATTGATAAGACCTGTCCGTGTAGGATTCATTCCCACACCCTTTATTGTTATATCAGAATTGTTAATCAAGAGCGCAGCTGCTAAGAAGAATGCAGTAGATGAAAAGTCTCCTGGCACATGAATATCTATGGCCTCGAGTTCTGGCCCACCTTTTATTGTAATCCGAAGTCCATCTACCGTGATCTCAGCACCAAAGGCAGGCAACATCCTTTCAGTGTGATCCCGCGACTTCACCGGTTCTGTGATCTCTGTTTCTCCATCTGCATAAAGGGCTGCGAGAAGGAGAGCGGACTTCACCTGTGCACTCGCTACGGGCATGGTATATTTGATCGCATTGAGTCTTTTCCCCTTAATCGCGATAGGCGGGTATCTGTTTTCATCCCTTGCAATTATTTCTGCACCCATCTGTGTGAGTGGATTTATGACCCTTGCCATCGGCCTTTTCCTTAAGGATTCATCTCCTGTGAGGACGGAAAAGAATGGGTTTCCTGAAAGAACTCCTGAAAGGAGCCTGATTGTAGTGCCAGAGTTTCCGCAATCAATTACATTTAAAGGTTCTTTTAAGCCATAAAAGCCATTACCGTTGATTATGAGATCACCTGAAAATCCCCCCTCACCACCCTTCACCTCCTCAATTTCCACACCTAACTTCCTGAATGCATTAAGAGTGCTCATTGTATCTTCTGATCTGAGAAAGTTTTTTATAACGCTTTTCCCTTTTGAGAGGGACGAGAAGATTACTGCCCTGTGTGAGATGGATTTGTCAGGGGGAGGGGAGAATTCGCCTTTAAACCTCTTTGCCTTGTTGAGTTCAATGCTGTCCAATACCTTCCCTCAGTGTCTGGGCTTTTTTAAATTCTTTTTCAAGAGATTCGGAATCAGAAGCCCTGAGATACTGGCTCAACCTGTCAAGGTTTTTTTGAAAAATGTGAATATAATCGAGAAGATTCTCCCTATTGAGAATACATATATCCCGCCATAGTTCAGGAGAACTTGATGCGATACGGGTGGTATCGATAAAACCCTGCCCACAAAGTCTCAGATATGAACTATCTATATCTGCTACAGTATTCATTATTGCATAAGCGAGTAAATGAGGTAGGTGGCTTACTGTTGCAAATATCCTGTCATGCTCATAAGGATTGATCAACTCTACAGTAGAGTCGAACGTTTTCCAGATCTGAATAATTCTTTCGAGGGTGTCCCTGTCTGTCTTCTCTGTTGGGGTAATAATGCACTTTTCATCTTTAAAGATATATGCTGTTGCAGTATCAATTCCCGAACGGTCACTCCCCGCGATTGGATGTGCACCTACAAAATATATACCGTCAGGCATGAGAGCTTCCATATCATATACAAGTTTGCCCTTCACACTTCCAGCATCGGTAACAATGGCACCTCTTTTTAAAGAACTACGTATTTTTTTCCCGATATCAATAAAGCTTCCAACAGGAGTTGCAAAGAGGATAAGGTCTGAATCATCACATGCTTTAGCTGGATCAAGCTCGAATGAGTCGATAATTGTCTTCTCTTTTGCCTTTTGCAAATTTTCCTTTTTTCTCCCACAGCCTACTACTTCATGGCACAATCCATATTGTTTCATGGCAAGGGCAAAAGAAGCACCGACAAGACCAACACCGAGTATGGTAATTTTATTGAACAGTTTACTTGTCACTCATCACTCTTCACTGTTAGATTTCCCTTCCTACAGCAACAGCTATTGGCTTTAATTCTTCCATTAATTTTTTAAAAGCAGATGGTTTTAAAGACTGCTCTCCATCAGACATTGCTTCTTCTGGTTTTGTGTGCACCTCAATCATGAGTCCATCTGCACCTGCTGCGATAGCAGCTTTTGCCATAGGTGCAACAATGTCCCATTTGCCTACTCCATGGCTTGGATCAACAATTACAGGAAGATGGGTAAGTTGCTTGAGTATCGGTACTGCACTAAGGTCAAGAGTGTTCCTTGTTGCAGTCTCGAAGGTTCGTATACCCCTCTCGCAGAGGATGACACGTTGATTACCTTTAGACATTATATACTCAGCAGCCATAAGCCATTCTTTTATGGTTGCTGATAACCCTCTTTTCAGTAAGACCGGTTTGTTGCATGTACCGACCTCGAGAAGGAGTTTGAAGTTCTGCATATTCCTTGCGCCAATCTGGACTATATCCGAATATTTCAAAATAATCTCTATCTCTCTCGGGTCCATCAACTCTGAGACAACGGGAAGCCCTGTCTTTTCTCTTGCTTCTGAGAGATATTTGAGTCCTTCTTCGCCAAGGCCCTGGAATGAATAGGGTGAAGTACGCGGTTTGAACGCGCCTCCCCTGAGAAACGAGGCACCTGCATCTTTAATCTTCTCTGCGATATTTATGATCATTGCCTTACTCTCTACAGCACATGGCCCTGCGATAACCTGTATCTTTTTACCGCCGATCGCTTTCCCCCTCACTTTGATAATCGTATCCGCTGCCTTGAACTCCCTGCTTGCGAGCTTGAAGGGTTTGAGTATCCTCATGACATTCTCAACCCCTCGCATTACTCTTATCGCATCTTCTTCTTCCTCTGATATCTTTGAGGTGTCACCGATGACCCCGATGATCGTTCTTTCAGTACCTTTTGAGATGTTTACCTGAAGACCATGGCCTTCAATTTTCTTTAAAAGACGTTTCAGGTCTTCTTCAGTTGCATTTGGTCTTAAAACAATAATGTCCATTTATTCCTCCAAATTTATAAGTAAGCGTAATATCCTGTCTTTAGAGATGTACTCATTTTACTTTTCACTTTTCACTTTCTTTAATGCTTCGATGAATTTCTTGTTCTCATCAGGCAACCCTATGGTTACTCTTATTTCCTGAGGCCCTACCGGCCTGACAATTACACCGTGTCTGAGTAGCTCATTGTATAACACATTTGAATTTTCTCCTAATGGCAGATATATAAAGTTTGCCTCTGTGGGAACATAGTTCATTCCAAGAGAGTCAAGTTCTTTATAGAGATATCTTTTACCCTGCTCATTGATTTCACGAGAATACTTTACATGGCTCTCGTCTTTAAGGGCATATACTGCTGCGATCTGCGCTAAAGAGTTTGTGTTAAATGGGGGTCTTAATTTATTTATCTCCACGATAATATCCTCTCTTGCAATTCCATAGCCAATCCTGATACCTGCAAGCCCGTATATTTTCGAAAAGGTTCTGAGTATCAGTATATCTCTTCCTGCCCTGAAATGCTTTATACTATCAGCATACTCAGCGTCTGTTATATATTCATAGTATGCTTCATCAACAACAACCAATACCCCATCGGGAATCCTGTTCATTAAACGGTCAAATTCCTCACGTTTATTTATAGTACCTGTCGGGTTATTCGGATTCGCGACAAACAACATCTTTGTATTTTGGGTGACTCCCTTTGCCATCGCATCTAAGTCATGTGTATAATTTCTCAGAGGTATCTGAATAGGTTTTCCACCTGTTGCCTGCACCGACATAGGATAGACAATAAAAGATGGATGAGCCATAACAGCCTCATCACCTAATTGAATAAATGTTCTTATCGCAAGATCAATCAGCTCATTCGATCCATTGCCAAGGATTATCTCTTCTTCTCTCACAGAGAGTTTTTCTGATAGCGCTTTTTTGATATAATACCCGCTTCCATCAGGGTATCTGTTTAAACTGTTTGTACTCACTAAATATGTCAGGCTGTCTATTATTGCCTGGAGCGCCATTGGAGACGGGCCAACAGGGTTCTCATTTGATGCGAGTTTTACAGAGTTCCTTATGCCAAATTCCCGTTCGAGTTCCTCAATTGGTTTACCAGGAACATAAGGCTTAATGTTTGATATGTAGTCTGGAGGTTTAATTGTCACGTTCCACCATGAGGATAAGATCCGAGAATTTTTACATAGAGGCAATTCTCTTTCATAGTATCAACAGCCTTCCTTACTTTTTTATCATCTATATGACCTTCCATATCTACAAAGAATATATACTCCCATGCCTTTCTCTTAGATGGCCTCGACTCTATCTTGGTCAGATTGATCTTTGCCCTTTTAAAGGGTGAGAGTATATCATAGAGTGCTCCGGGCCTATCTTTAATCGAGAACATAATCGATGTTTTATCTCTTCCTGTCTTTGGAGGAAATTCTTTTGAGATGACGAGGAACCTCGTGTAGTTGTGCTTAATATCCTCGATATTCTTCTCAAAAAAGCGCAGGTCGTAGATCTTTGCAGCCAGTTCACTCGCAATAGCTGCTGCCTCATCATCCACAGATGCAAGCTCTGCAGCCTTTGCAGTACTTGTGGATTCGAGGATTGGAACTCCAGGGAGGTTTAACTCAAGCCATCGCCTGCATTGTGCTGCTGCTTGTGGATTGGAGTAAATCTTCTTTATCTTTGCCTTGTCACCGCTCTTTGAAAGGAGATTATGGGAGATCTCGAGCATTACCTCTGCAGAAACCTTAAGGTCATAGTCCATGAACATGTCAAGGGTATAGCTGACAACTCCCTCATTTGAGTTTTCCACAGGCACAACACCAAATCCTGCCTTACCTGCTTCAACGGCATCGAAAACATCTCTAATACTTTCAACCGGCATAAATGAGGCTGATGAACCAAAGTGTCTAAATGCTGCGAGGTGCGTAAAGGTTGCGAGCGGACCGAAGAAAGCTACTTTCAATGGTTCCTCGAGAGAAAGAGATGCAGAGAGGATCTCCCGGTAAATGACTTTCAAGGTCTCATGAGGGAATGGCCCTTTGTTGAGGGCAGTCAAGCGTTCAAGAATTTCCCTCTCACGCTCGGGCGAATAGAATTTCGCCTTCTCGTTGCGTTTAATGTGGGCGATCCCAATGACAACCTCAGCCCTTTTGTTCAGGAGCTTAAGGATCTCATTGTCGATCTGATCAATTTCTCTCCTTAATTTTTCAAGTTCCTTCATCGTGACACCCCTTCCGTAATAGACAATAGTATAACATCAAAGGGACATCCTAAGTCACCGGCACTGAACCATCAATCTTTTTTGCGTGGAATTTAAAAAGTATAATTAAAAGTTGTTTATTTATAGTTTTTATCATTATAATTTTCTTATACAATTTCCTCTATCCTTAAGGAAAGAAAGGAAAGGATTTTCAGGACAGATGATTCGCTCCTTATTGCTATTAACGATTTTGTTTGTATCCTTATTCGGATGCTCTCACCCGAAAGAAAACAGGGATGTCTTATTTCAAACATCAACAATCAATGCCCTTCTTGAAGGGGTCTATGATGGAAACACAACCTTTAAAGAACTGAAGGAACACGGTGATTTTGGGATAGGTACTTTTAATGGGCTTGATGGTGAAATGATCGGGCTGGAGAATAAATTCTATCAGATAAAAGCAGATGGGAAAGTTTATCCTGTTGATGACGGGATGAAAACATCATTCGCGATGGTGACCTTCTTTGAACCAGATAAGACTGTACTGTTAGATAAATCTATGGATTGTAAGCAAATGGAGCAGTATGTAGATAATTTGTTGCCAACTCAAAATATTTTTTATGCAGTCAGAATAGAAGGTGACTTCACGTATATCAAGACAAGGAGTGTTCCCAGACAAAATAAACCATATCTAAGACTTGTTGAAGTCGTAAAAAGTCAGCCGACATTTGAGTTCCACAATGTCAAGGGGACAATAGGAGGATTTTGGTTACCTGACTATATGAAAGGAATAAATGTTCTAGGGTATCATTTTCATTTCATTACTGATGACAAAAAAGCAGGTGGGCATTTGCTCGATTGCAAGGTGAAAGATGTAAGAATCGAAATAGATTATACGCCCTCATTTTATATAATATTGCCAGGTCAAGGAGAGTTTTATAAGACAGACTTAACCAGGGAAAAGCAGAAGGAGTTAGAGAGAGTGGAAAAGTTAGGGTCAGATATAAAATGAAAAAGAAGAGAGAATGGGACAGGTAAAGGAAATCTCAGCAAATATCGTAGACGTGTTGAATTCAACTATTTATCCCGGGACACTGGAAGTTTT
>JBGPQS010000064.1:0-6944 GCA_041489235.1 Thermodesulfovibrionia bacterium | reverse complement strand
TCATCTATAAAAATATGATAGTCTGCAAGTGCAGAAGCAAAAAAGTGTCAAAGGAGTGCAGAAGGGTTAGAGCCTGAGAGTGGCAGAACAGATTAAGCAAGTATCTTTTTTACACGCCCGATTTCCCCACTTTTCAGACAAACTTTGATTCCATGTGGATGTGCAGGTGAATGAGTTAAAATATCCTTTACAATTCCTTCAGTGAGTTTCCCTGTCTGCTGGTCTTTTTTCAGCACAATTGAAACACGTAATCCCGGTCTTATATCTGTGCGTCTGGTCCCATCCATAAAGTTCTCTCCTGTGAGTTATTTCTTTGATTCCACTATCTTACTTTTTCTTTCTGCTGCCTTCGTAGAGCTCATACTCGAGGAGCCTGCATTCTATCCTGCTGCTAAAAAATGGGATTCTCCTTTTCGCCCTCAGCCCCACCTTTTTTGCCAGATCAGGGTTTCCCGTGAACAGATATCCTGTGTATCCCCTGCACTTCTGCTTAAAAAAATCACCGATTCCCTCGTACACACCCTCAAGCTCCTTCATCTTCCCCATTCTTTCTCCGTATTCGGGGTTGAGGATTACAATCCCTCTGCCTTCAGGGACTGCGGTTTCTGAATAATCGGATACATCAAATTCGATCAGATGCTCCACGCCTGCAGTGGCGGCATTTTTCCTTGCTGCCTCAACAGCCTCTTCTTTTATATCAGTTGCAATAATCCTGCACCCTAAGGTCTTTTTTGATTTCTTTTTTGCCTCTGAGCGAAGCTCGTTCCAGAGATGTTCATTAAATCCCTTCAGATGCATGAACCCGTAATTGCCTCGCAAAATACCGGGCGCCCTGTCAAGGGTAATTAGTGCAGCCTCGATTGCCAGGGTGCCGCTTCCGCACATAGGATTGATGAAATGACTCTCGGCTTTCCATCCGGTTGCCATGATAACAGCAGCGGCAAGTGTCTCCTGCATGGGCGCTGTCATGGGTATCTTTCTGTAGCCGCGCCTCGAAAGGGATTCTCCTGATGTATCAAGATAAAGCGAGCATCTATCGTCTTTCCAATAGAGGTTTACTACGACCCTGTCCTGGGCAGGGCCTGAGTCAGGACGTTTTCCTCGCTTTTCCTTTATCCTGTCTGCAATCGCATCCTTGCACTTTACGTTTGCATAGCGCGAATCCCTGATAGTGGGGTTATCCACGCTGGAGGTTACGGAGAAATATCCATCCTCGTCTATATAATCCTCCCATACTATTTCGGAAACCGCCAGGTAGAGGGCATCGGCATCTGCTGCAATAAATTCCCTGAGGAGGAAAAGGACACGGTGTCCTGTTCTGAGATGGAGATTAAGCCTCATGGTATCGTCGATGGTGCCTTCTGTCTCTATGCCTGCCAATGACTCAGAAAGAACGGGAAATCCGAGCTTAAGGAGTTCTTCTTTTAAAAAAGGCGGTATGCCCTTTGCGCAGGTGATAAGAATTTTTCTTTTTCCCATGCCCTTATCTTCTTTTTTTATCTGATGCATCTTTACGGGCAGTGCAGGTGATGATGAAATTTTCAGGCTTCAGATCATGATTTTTCTCAAGCTCCTCAACAAAGACATTGATTGCCTTTCGCATGAAGGCTGAGAAGTTTATGCCCCTCGGTAATGCATGGATCCTCTGACGCGTGTCTTCGTCGATTGATGCCGTGTACTTTGCCATAACCACTCCTTCTAAAACAAAAAAGCCCATTCTTTTTTTGAGAACAGGCTCTCGTTCTTTACCAAACATTCCTAAAGAATAATGTAACCCACTTCCCCCCTCACCTCAACGAGGATAATGTACTATATCCGAAACTGCCATGCCACTGCAACAGCAATGAGTCCGCCTAAGGCGGAAGCAAAGAAGCAAACGAGCAAGCTATCAACCTAAAAAGCGGATGAGATGGGTTTCTTTCTTAAAATGAGTGAGCCTGTTGCACCTATTAGGGATATGGCTGCGGAGAGCATAAATGCATAAGTAAATGTTCCTGTTGTGTCCTTGAGCCACCCACCGATTACCGGGCCCAATGCCTGACCTATTCCGAAAAAGAGGGTGATGAAACCAAGGCCGGCCGGAGCGAGCCTTCCTCCCACAGCGTCCCCTGATGCCGCAGCCATGATTGTCGGTACAGAAAAGGAAGCAATGCCGAATACAAAGGCAGATATGTAAAACCCGGTGTAATCTTTCCAGAAAGCAAAGATGATATAAGAAACTGCAAGGGTTACATAAGCGATTATTAAGCCGAATCTGCGTCCGAGCACATCAGAAATCCATCCGTAGATGACCCCGCAGAAGATGCTGACAATACCGAGGAGAGCAAATATCCTCCCTGCGGCGATAGAAGGAACCCCTATCTCTTTAGTGAGATATGCAACAAAAAAGGTAAGGTATATAATGTATGAGAAGCCGAACATAAAATAAACACAGCCCAGTTTCCATATTTCTGTTTCTCCAACAACGTCCTTGAATGCTGAAAAGAGCGTAACCTTCGGTCCTCCTCTTTGCTCCTCCTCACCGCCGTACATGGAGAGCCCCTTTTCTTTCGGGTTATTCCTCAGGAATGCATAACAAACAAAGGAAAATATAAATACGGCAATGCCCAGTACAAACCATGCATACCTCCATCCGTCTTTCCCGAAGTAAGAGATGATAAGGGGGAGGATAATGCCGGACAGGAAGAGACCAACGCCTACACCGGCTGACACTATACCCGTTGCAAATCCTCTCTTCCTTGCCACAAACCAGGCAGCAGGGAGTGCCATAATCGGCACATAGCAGCCTCCGTTACCTGCTCCGGTAATGAGCCTCATGATAAAAGCAGACAGGAATGAATCTGCGAGGCCGGTGAAAAACAAGCTTATGCCGATCACGATGAGGGATATGAAAACTACCCGTCGGACCCCGAAACGGGCTGCAAGGAATCCCCCTATGATTGCAAGACAGAGGTATCCCACAAAATTTCCCATCGCAATAGACCCAAGCTGAGTATAGGTGAGCATTAAACCGTCTTTCATGGAGGGCAGTATGACAGAATAAGACATCCTTCCGAAACCGTGGGCAAGGATTGTCACGAGTGCTCCTGTAAATGCTATAATCCATGCGTAATGAATCATGTGACAACCCCTTTTTGACTATCTTTGCCTACCATAAATTTTTCAAGCATGCAAGCCGCAAAGCTAACAAACTGGTAAGCCCGATAAATATAACCATCAGGCTTTTTTATCCTTTACAGGTTTTAACACTAACACCCTTATTGCCTCAAAAATCAACAGAACGCTCAGAATTAACAAAATAATTCCACAAATGCCCAGGATTAACGTATCGGGTTTAATGCTTATACCCGCAAACAAGTCAGGCAGTGAGTTTAAAAAGGGTTCAATCAAGAGTATCAAAGACCACAATGTCATCCCTATCATGAATATCATCGGGATGACAGAATAGAGAGCATTCTTACCGCTCCTGATTAACCACACAGATATTGCCAAGAGTATCAGGCTGGCGAGCAATTGATTGCTTGTTCCAAAAATGGGCCAGGCTACCAGATATCCCTTTTCTTGAGTAAGTGTGAGGAATGCAAAAGGAATAACTAAACTGATTAACGCAGCAAATAAACCACCAATTCTTGTTTCCCAGCCTGTGAGTTCCTGGAATATATATCGTGCAAGCCTTGTGCAAACGTCGAGGGTATCATAAACAAAAGTCGAGAAAGCAAGGAGAGCGAAAGGAAAAGCAATACTAAAACCCACTCCCATAAGACCCAGATAGCTGGCAATCCCATGAGCATAAATAAGATTTGGGTCTGTTTTTAGGATGTCTGTTCCCTTTGGTATCATTATTACTGTTGCGAGCGCCAGAACAGCAACTAAACCTTCAAGGAGCATTGCTCCGTAACCTATAGGGAGTGCATTTGACTCTTTAAGAAGCTGTTTGGAGGTGGTGCCAGAGCTTACTATTCCATGAAATCCTGAGCATGCACCACAGGCAATTGTGATAAAAAGGACAGGAAAGATTAACTTACCATTATCCAGGCTTCTTAACCCTTCGGTATTCAATGCAGGATATTCTATTCTGAACCCGCCAAATAAAGCTCCAATCAATCCAATAAATATTGTCAGATAGAGTAACCAGCCTCCAAGATAACCCCTTGGTTGGAGTAATAACCACATTGGAATTACTGATGCAATAAAACAATAAACTAAAAGAAAAATATCCCATTGTTTTATGGATATATCTGAGAGGAAAGAGATGATTGGCTGAGGTAATCGTGGACCAACCCATACAATAACCAATACAAGAGGTAAAAATATCAATGTAGCAAGCCAGAGTTTAAGCTTAAATCTATACAACAAGATTCCCATAATGATTCCAAGAAGCAGGTAAAGGATTGAAGATGCAGCTACACCAGGACCAAAAGCCATTCCTTCAGTGATCGTCTTAAATGTCTGGGCAGTGATATCAGTAAATGTAATGATGGCATAAATTAATGCGAACCAGACAAATATAAGAAAAAGAATATGCGATGTGCGGGACATATGATGTTTTACAATCTCGCCAATAGATGCTGCCTTATGTCTTATAGAGGCAACGAGACTTAAAAAATCGTGTACCCCGCCGATGAATACTGCGCCGATTATAATCCACAGTACCGCAGGCAACCAGCCGAACCAGATACATGCAAGAATTGGCCCTACAATAGGTCCTGCTGCTGAGATTGCAGAAAAATGCTGTCCTAAAAGAAGGGCAGGTTTTGCCGGAACAAAATCAACTCCGTCGTTTAACCGGCATGCAGGTGTCGGCCGGGAATCGTCTAATCTCATCTGTTTGAATAAAAACCGGCCATAAAAAAGATAGCTTGCTAAGAATATCACTATCACAACAAGAACCAGGAGGCTAATCACAATCTATTATTCCCTTAATTACATCCATTTTTTCTTCTTGAAATAAATGAGCATGGAAATACCAATACTGAACATGAAGAGTAACACTATAGGATAACCCCAGTGCCACTCGAGTTCCGGCATATATTTGAAATTCATTCCATAAACTCCTGCAAAGAAAGTGAGCGGCATAAATATCGTTGCAATAATCGTCAGCACTTTCATTATCGAATTCAGTTTATTGCTGATACTTGACAGATAGACATCGAGCATCCCGGAAAGCATTTCTCTGAATGTCTCTATTGTGTCGATTACATGAATTGTATGGTCGTAAACATCTCTCAGATATATGCCAGTCGTTTCCTGAACAAGTGGTGATTCTCCTCTTTCCATGACACTGATTACTTCCCGTAAAGGCCAGACCGACTTACGCAGAAATATCATGTCTCTTTTTAAATTGTGAATTATCTGTAAGGTTGCCGGAGTTGGATTCGTCACTAATTCGTCTTCAAGGAACTCTATTTTCTCTCCGAGTTTTTCAAGGATTATAAAATAGTTGTCAATTATTGTATCTAACAAAGTGTAAACAAGATAATCAGCTCCCATTTTTCTTATGCGACCTTTACCGTTTCTGATTCGCTCTCTCACTTGATTAAAAATATCTCCTTTTATCCCTTCTTGAAAAGAGAGGACAAAATTCTGTCCAAGGATCAGACTTATCTGCTCTGTAACCGTCTCAGTGCTTGAGTTGTTGTAATAAAGCATTTTCAAAACGATATAAATATAGTCACCGTAATCCTCTATTTTCGTACGTTGGTCGGTGTTCAGAATGTCTTCAAGGACAAGAGGATGCAATCCAAAGCAATCACCAAGTTTTTCTAAGGTCTCAATCTGATGCACACCGTCTACATTAATCCATGTTATGGCAGGCTTGTCTTTGTAAGGAAAACATTCCACGATCGTCTTTAATTCTTTTTCCTGAAAAAGTGTCTCGTCGTAATCGACTGCTGTAATCTTTATTTCATCAGTCTTCTTCTCCCCGATATGAATAAGTGTCCCTGGAGGAAGACCAGCCTTTTTTGCTCTTTTCTTAATGAGTCTTTGCATGACAATTCACCTCTCTTGTATAGCTTAACCTGTATTTTCCTCAAGATAAAAACGCCACTGGCAGAACATATCCTTAGGGTGGGAATCAGGTGGTGCAAAGAGGCATTCAACACGAATACGCTCATCTATTTCCCTGGCAAAATTGATAAATTCACCCCGGTGCATTTCTTTGCATACAAACTCTTCCAGACCTCTCCGGAGCCTTGCCTCCTGTGTGGGACATGAGGGAACTGATATAATTACCTGATTCTTGTCTTCATGGATATGATAGCCTGCGATTATGCGCCAGGGGAAAAGATTCAGAGCCTGTACGAAACCTCTCAGGCCTTTTTCGTGAATCTGAAAGCGTGAGAGAATATCTTTTGCAGCCATTCCGGCGACACGTGCCCAGACTTGTTCATTGATACGTTCTGCAACTGGCTGACCAAAGCGCTCTCCAACATAGATGAACCAGAAGGCGTCTACGACCCTGTAATGCCAGAGGAGAAATTCAAGATAGCGACGAAGTTCCGGTGCTTCCATTTTATCAAAAATCTCCAAGTACATAATACCTCCATACCACTCCTCTTTTACTTTGCAAATACTTCTTTCAGGAGGTCAGTGACTCGTGCTGCCGGGTTTGTGCGTATCTTGCGCTCCTCCTCACCAAGCACAAGGAACAATCCATCAAGAGCCTTCGTCACCACGTAATGGTTAATGTCAAGTGTTTCGCTCTTCATGAATGGAATGGACTGAAAGCGCCCGACCAGTTCCTTATATTGTCTGTTGACACCAACCTCGTTCATCGTCTGGTCGACAACAGGACTGAATGCAACGGCAAGCTTATTGGTAGTCTTTGTCTTAAAATAATCTGTGGCCGACGTATCTCCGCCAGAGAGGATCTTTCGGGCATCGTCAAAAGTCATCTCACCTATTGCATCGAAGAAAATCTCTTTTGCAAGTGGTGCTGCCTG
>JBGPQS010000063.1:0-7008 GCA_041489235.1 Thermodesulfovibrionia bacterium | reverse complement strand
CGGCCTTGAGTGCCTCTTCCTGTCCGATTATCCTTCTGTGAAGTTCTTCCTCCATCCGTATAAGTTTTTCTGATTCTTTTTCTTCAAGTTTTGAAAGTGGTATTCCTGTCATCTTGGATACGGTGTATGCAATCTCCTCTTCCATAACAACAGGTATTTCTTTGTTTATAGTATCTCTCCATTGTCCATAGAGCTCTTCATGGAGCTGTTTGAGTTTTTCTTCTTCTAACCTAATGGATGAAGCTTTTTCGAGGTCATGGAGCTTTATATATAAATTTTTTTCTCTTGAAAACTTCTGTATATCTGCTTCGAGGTCTTTCAGTTCATGAGGAGGTGTATATCTTTTTAGTTTCATTCTTGACCCTGTCTCATCTACCACATCTATTGCCTTGTCAGGGAGATGTCTATCAGAGATATATCTATCGGATAATCTTGCTGCAGCTTCAATTGCGGTGTCACTTATCTTTACTTTGTGGTGGACCTCATATCTTGATCTGAGACCCTTTAAAATATTTATCGTACTTTCAACATTTGGTGGCTGTATCGTAACTGGCTGGAATCTGCGCTCGAGGGCACCGTCTTTTTCTATATATTTTCTGTACTCGTCAGGTGTCGTTGCGCCAATACACTGTATCTCTCCCCTTGAAAGAGCAGGTTTCAGCATGCTTGATGCATCTACAGATCCTTCTGCAGCACCTGCGCCTATAAGGGTGTGAAGCTCGTCAATAAAGAGTATGACATTGTCTGACTGGATGATCTCCTTCATCACAATTTTGAGTCTCTCTTCAAATTGACCCCTGTATTTTGTCCCTGCAATCAATGCACCAAGGTCAAGGGAGACAATGCGTTTCCCTAAAAGGCTGTCAGGCACATTACCTGATACAATGTTTTGAGAAAGCCCTTCCGCGATTGCGGTCTTTCCCACCCCAGGTTCTCCAATAATTACAGGATTATTTTTAATTCTTCTTCCCAGTATTTGTATGAGACGCTCTATCTCGTCTTCTCTGTTTATCACAGGGTCAAGTTTTCCTTCCCGTGCCATGAGGGTCAGGTCTCTTCCAAACTCGTCAAGTGCAGGGGTTGTGCTCCTTCTTTCTTTTACATGTGTATGAGTTCTTAAGGAGAAGTTGATTGCGAGCTGTCTTGAACCAAGAAGATTCGCACCAAAGTTGCGGAGTATCTTGCCTCCTATACCTTCCTCTTCCCTTATAAGTCCGAGGAGAATATGTTCGCTCCCGATGTAATTGTGCCCGAGAAGTCTCGCTTCTTCAACAGCAAGTTCGAGAACTTTTTTCGCACGTGGGGTAAAGGGTATATCACCGAAGGTCATGACGTCTGTCCCTTGAGGAAGATTTCTCTCTATTTCCATACGAATATCTTCCCGGGTCAAACCCATTCTTTTCAGGATTGCAACAGGTACGCCATCTTCTTCTCTTAAGACAGCAAGCAAGAGATGTTCTGTACCAAGATAATCATTCTGGCGTTTTTCAGCTTCTTCCTTTGCATAAATAATTATTTTTCTTCCGCGTTCTGTAAACTTCTCAAACATTTTTTCTCCTGAAATCTTTTACGTCATCTATTGAATAGTATCCCTTTTTTGTGGAGAAAGTCAATAATGGTGAGTTAATGAATTTCAATATGAGGGAAAAAGTATGGTATTTCGAAGGAAGCGGATTCTATTGAATCCGATCCATGAACGATATTATGTTCGATGTCTGAACTAAAATCAGCCCTGATGGTTCCTGGGGATGCATCTTTCGGGTTTGTTGCACCCATCAACTCCCTGACTCTATTAATGACATTTTCTCCTTCGATGACTATGACAACGATTGGCCCTTCTGACATAAAACTGGTGAGACTTTCGTAAAACGGTCTTTCCTTATGCACAATATAAAATCCTTTTGCCTCGTCTTTTGACATTGTGAGCATCTTCATTGCTGCAATCCTGAGACCGTCTTTTTCGAATCGACTTATGATTTCGCCAATTAATCTTTTCTTTACACCATCAGGTTTCACTATTGATAATGTCTTCTCCATCATTCCTCCTCTTTTTGTGCGTTATCATTTTTTAGATTACACAGTTTTCAATTTTATGGAGTAACATAAGAGACATAGACAACTCACTAAACTCTATAGACTCAATGAACTCAAGAAACTTGATTTAATGTTATATTGATAATTTTTTTATTAATTTTCTTACAGATTCACATGATGTCCTGAAATGGGTTTTTTCTTCTTTGGTGAGTTTTACCTCAATAATCTTTTCAATACCTTCTTTTCCGAGTATCACAGGTACCCCCATATAAAGATCTTTTATCCCATATTCTCCGTTAAGATATGCTGAACAGGGAAGGACACGTTTTTCATCGAGAAGGATTGATTTTATCATGTGAGAAGATGCCGCAGCAGGTGCGTAATACGCACTCCCTGATTTAAGGAAGGCAACTATTTCTGCACCACCTTTTCTTGTCCTCTCTATCAATGCATCAGTTTTCTTTTTTGTGAAAAGGTTTGTTATTGGTATTCCCTTGATAGCGGTAAAACTTGAAAGAGGAACCATATCATCACCATGTCCCCCGAGCACAAGTGCTTCAACATCTTGTGGTGACACATTGAATTCCCATGAAAGAAATGCAGTCAGTCTCGCGGAATCAAGTATTCCACCCATACCCATAACACGCTTGCAGGAAAACTCTGTTGTCTTCCATGCAAGATATGTCATCACATCCATTGGATTCGTTACAACAATAATGATTGCATTTGGAGAAAATAGTGAAATTTCACTACATGTGTTTTTGATTACTTCAGCATTGGCATGAAGAAGATCATCTCTTGACATCCCTGGTTTTCTGGGAAACCCTGCGGTAATCACGACAATGTCAGAGTTTGCAGTATCCGCATAATCGTTTGTTCCTTTGATGAACGATGATGAGTTCCAGAGAGGACATGCTTCTGCAAGATCAAGGGCTTTTCCCTGGGGTATTCCTTCTACGATATCAAAGAGGACAACATCAGCAATTCCTGATTGCACAATGAGCAGTGCAGTTGTAGCACCAACATTACCAGCACCTATTATTGATACCTTTTTTCTCATTACCGTCTCATTATAAAAGAAACTAAAAACCAATGGCAAGTAAACAATATGAAGGAGAATCTTTCCTTAGAAGGTTTCTTCCATTGACTCTTTTGGTAGCTGTTCAAGTTTTACCTTTGCGATTCTTTGACCTACCATTTCAATGATTTTCAATCTCTTATCTTCAATCTCAACTGTATCGCCTGTCTGTGGTATCTTCTGAAGGAATGTGACAATAAAACCACCAAGTGTTTCATATTCAGGTGATTCCGGGATATCTATAGAGTAATCTTCACCAAGATCCCTGGTACTTATTGAGGCATCTATGATCACTGAACCATCACCAAGTTGAATAACCGGGCTTTCAGTATCATATTCGTCTCTGATTTCGCCGACAATCTCTTCAATGAGATCCTCCAATGTCACAAGCCCTGAAACCGCTCCATATTCATCTATTGCTATTGCCATGTGAACCCTTTTTTTCTGCATTTCTCTCAAAAGAATACTTATCTTCATTGTTTCGGGTGTGTATATGGGAGGCTTGATAATTTTTCGTATATCAACTTTACCCGTACTGGAAAGAATATTGAAAAAGTCTTTGGCATAGAGAAAACCTCTGATATCATTTATATCTTTCCCAATGACAGGGTAACGGGAAAATTTCTCTTCGGATATGATTGATTTCACCTCATCTACAGACTTATGGATTCCTACAGTAACCATTTGAGGAGATGGAATCATTACTTCCTTCACAAAGGTATCTGTAAATTCGAACACGCTGTGGATAAGCTTCTTTTCTTCTGATTCAAAGACACCCTGTTCCCTGCCTTCCTCTAAAAGCAGTTTTACTTCTTCCTCAGAAATGTACTCCCTTTGAGTAAATGCCTTTTTACCAAAAGGCTTTAAAATTATATTGGTGCTCATGGTGAGTATTCGAACAAATACTGTAGCAATTTTAGAGAATTTATCAATAATCGGTGCAGTGATCAAACCTAACTTTTCCGGATTTGAAAGTGCGAACGATTTTGGAATCAGTTCACCAAATATGAGAGAAAAATAAGCAATGATGACAACAACAATGCCTATGGATATTACCTCGCTGGATGCAGAAATAATAGGTATAGGAACGTCTTTCAATAAGGGTTTGATAACCTTTACTGCAGCAGCACCTCCAACTGCTGATGCGATTGCTCCTGCGAGGGTAACCCCGATTTGAATTGTGGCGAGAAATCTGTCTGGAGTTTCTTTTAATTTATTCAAGACAATGGCGTTTTTGCTGCCTTCTTCCATTAATTGTTTAATGCGTGACTTTCTTGAGGTAACTACTGCAATTTCAGAAGCGGCAAAAAAGCCATTGATTAAAATGAAAATTGATATAAGGAGTATCTCAAGCCACATGTGGTTAATTTTTATCAGTCATGGATAGTTTTGTATTGTGAAATAGTACTACACCACTCTCTAAAATTATTGGATTTTTTTCAAGGTATCAATGATTGCATCTGCTACCTGTGAAGTGGTTGCGGCAGTAGGGTCGTCGGGATTTGGTTTCATATCATAGGTGACATACCTGCCCTCTGCGATAACTGAGGCAATCGCCTTTTCTAATCTGTCTGCTGCTTTTATTTCACCAATATAGTTGAGCATCATAACCCCGGATAGTATCATAGCCATGGGGTTTATTTTATTCAAGCCCTTGTATTTTGGTGCACTCCCGTGTGTGGGCTCGAAGACTGCGATGTCATCTCCGATGTTTGCACCTGGTGCAAGACCGAGTCCTCCGATAAGGCCTGCGGCGAGATCAGATATGATATCACCATAGAGATTGGGAAGAACAATGACATCATAGAGCCTGGGCTTCTGCACGAGCTGCATACACATATTGTCAACTATCCTGTCTTCAAACTCGATATCTGCATATTCATTTGCAATCTTCCTTGCAGTTTCAAGAAAAAGTCCGTCTGAATACTTCATTATATTTGCCTTATGTACTGCGGTTACCTTTTTCCTTTTGTTTTTTCTCGCATACTCAAATGCGAACCGTACAATCCTCTCTGTGGCATACACAGATACAGGTTTTATACTGATACCTGAATCGGATCTGATTTTCTTTCCTGTTGCATTACTAATAAAGTCTATCAGTTTTTTTGTCTCTTCAGAATCTTTTTCAAATTCGATTCCTGCATACAAGTCTTCTGTGTTTTCCCTGACGATTACGAGGTCGATGTCTTTATAGTATGTCTTTGCACCATTAAATGTTTTACATGGCCTTAAGCAACAATAAAGGTCGAGGTTCTGTCTGAGTGCAACATTCACGCTCCTGAAGCCTGTTCCCACAGGAGTGGTGATAGGCCCTTTGAGGGCGACCTTATTCTTTTTTATAGAATCAATGACCTTTTGAGGCAAGGGGTTTCCTTCTTTTTCAAATGCCTTCTGTCCTGCCTCCTGGATTTCCCACTGGAGAGAAACACCTGTTGCTTCAATGACGCGTTGTGTGGCTTCGGAGATTTCAGGCCCTACGCCATCTCCCCGTATTAAAGTGACTGTATGCATTATAGATTTACTGTGAGTATTTTCTGAACAATATCAGGGCAGGTAGCAATAAGTTTCAGCTCATCATCTGTAAGGGGCTTCTGTGTGTGCAGATTGGCATACTGTGCGAGTTCGAGAATCCTTCTTGCCTCGTTGTCGTCGTGGAAATGGATACCGAGTTTGTCATAGACGTGCCTGAAGCCTTTAATGCCTCCGTACTCACCTGTGGTGATTATCCTTCCGGTTTCGAGAAGTTCTGGTTCTCCTCTTCCCACATCCTCAGGGTCATAAAGTTCATAGTTACGTCTGTCTTTAAGAGCTCCGTCTGCGTGTATTCCTGATTCATGTGCAAATGCATTTGCACCTACTCCAGGCTGGTTTATCGGGATTGGTATATTAAATGCATATGATGCGTATCTGCTGAGTATCCAGGCTTTTTTAAGGTCTACATGTTCATCGAGGGGGACTTTATTTTTAAGACCCTGTGAGAAATTAAGTGCTAAGATTGTTGATACAAGGTCGCAATTGCCACAGCGTTCTCCGTAACCATTGACAGTTGTATTTATATAGGAGTCAACGCCACATTCTATGGCTCCCTGTGCCCCGGAAACAGATACCGCCTCTGCCATTCCGAGGTCATTATGGCAGTGCATTTCTATGGGAAACTTTGTAGCGAGCGCGAGTGCCTTAGTCCTCTCATATATTGTTATCGGGTCATCTGTACCGAGTGTATCGCAGTACCTGAAGCGATCTGCACCTGCTTCTTTGCCTGCGAGGACGAATTCTATAAGTCTGTCAAGCTCAGTTCTTGATGCATCTTCTGCATTTATCCCTAAAGTCTCTGTTCCGAGTTCTTTTGCAGTCTTTACCGCTTCAACAAGAGATTTCATGATATCCTTAAAAGTTTTTCTTCCCTGAAACTTGCCCTGTATCATTATCTCTGATGTGGAAATCGAGATATTGAGATGCTTGAGCTCAGGGCAGTTTTTAAAGGAAAGCTGAACATCTTCAGGAATTGCCCTGCACCAGCCTTCGAGGTGGATTCTTTTTATCACACCAACTTTTGCAAGTTCAAGGTTTGCATTTATGTAATTGATTTCATGTTTGAGGGTTGGGAAACCTACCTCGCTTTGATAAATTCCCATCTCATCAAAATAGATGTTTAACATTGTTTTAGAAAGTTTTGGGAGGAGTATCCTGGATGTCTGGACACCATCTCTGTTTGTCACATCGATCAAATATACTTTGTTTTTCATATAATCTCTGTTAACCTCTTCTAAAATAAAGAATAATTTGAATTTTTTATTCTAACATAAATTGATTTTATATTACAATTACCGCGAACATCATGGAAGCATCTAAAATTTGGGAATAAGATGAAGAACCAGTTAATACTGAAAAATGCT